>JAIOSU010000277.1 GCA_021107455.1 Clostridiales bacterium
CCGATGTTTTTATTGATCAGTTCAGCTTGCTCAATTGTTGGATATATTCTATATTTGTAGGCTCTGTGCATACGAATCAACCCCTTGAAAATAGTATATCACAATGCAATCAACAGAACAAGTGTTCGTTTAAAAAATCAGGCAATTCATCTCCTACCTAAGAGGAAGGAGTATTCTTGCTAGTGATGATAAAAATCAGCCTCAAGTTCAAAATTACTGATCCCTGAAGTGTGAGTCAGCAAGTGATGGATAGTAATTTGATCTCCATTTGGAAAATCAGAGATATAATGATCGATAGTATCGTTTACATCAAGTAATCCTTTTTCTTGTAATTGCAATATTGCACATGCAGTAAACTGTTTAGTGATTGAGGCGATTCGAAACTTGGTTTTATTAGTGTTTGGAATATCATGCTCAAAATTTGCATATCCAAATCCTTTTGACACTATTACTTGGTCTTCATATACAATTGATACACTACCATTGAATCCTTTTGAAATAATAATCTTCTCAACTTCATTAGCTTTATCAATAATATTCATTTGGAACCTCCTTCTGGACTATTTAACCATTTTCCAAACTAAAACACCTAAACTGTTGACTACAGTCAACACCGTTGCAACAATTGCCATTACTAAAAATGCCCGCGCCAAACCAAATGCATCACCCAAAATGCCCACAACAGGGAAAATAGTAATCATGAAAAAGCTGAACACCATACTGGCCATGGACAAAATTGTCGCACGTTTTTCACTTGGAATCACTTTATTGATATAGTCTCCAAGGGCGATGAAAATCAGCCCTTCTGCCAATGACATCGGAATGAAAAATAAAAAATGCCATGATGAAAATGCAATTCCAAATAAACACACCGTAGAAACAATTGGCATATAAAGTAGAATACCCCGTTCTTTGATCACCGCTTCAATTTTATAAACCTGAGGAGCAAGAAGCGCTCCTCCAAGAGCTGAAACTGCGTATAAAGTACCTATCGCAATCTCACTATACCCATCTGATTTCATGTAGTTCTGCAGATAGTAAAACACAGTGGTCACGAAGCTCATAATAAGTTGCGAAAAAATGATTAGGAACATGACACGCTTATGCATTTTGAGAACTCCAACACTTTCCTTTAACTGTCTCAGCAAATGTCCCTTTGAAGAATGGTCAATATTATTTCTACCAACGCTTGGTTCCACAAATAAAAAAGAATAGCCAAAGGACATGGTCCCAACAATAATTGTAATCAAAAAAGCAAGGTCGTAATTCTTAGTTGCCAGGTATCCACCAAGCATAAATGAGACAATACCCGCCATCTGATAAATCATCTCTTTATTGCCACTGATCCGCATAAAACCAGATTCATCATCCAGCTCTTTCAGGGAATCATATATAAGTGCATCACCTGCACCAGATTCCATATTATATGATAGTGCTGTTATTACAAAGGATATAGCAAACCAAACAAATGAGTTTGCCAAAAGAAGAATGACCACACTGGTCAGTGACAAAAATCTTCCTACAATTCTACTGACTCTTCTCCCGTATATGTCAGCTATAGCACCTGTAGGCACTTCCATTAGAAAAGATGTTATGTGAAAAATGGTTTCAAGCAAACCGAGTTGCGTCAGACTCATGCCCTTTGAAGCCAAATAGATCATCCAGATGCCTCGGGTTAGATCCAAATTCTGTATCATCGTAAAAACATAATTGCGTTTTATATTTTTCTTAAGTCGATTGTTAAATGTTAATGTTTTCATATATAATTCTCCTCGAGTATAATTTTTAGTAATTTCATCGCCCACCACCCGAGGTCTATCCATACAAAAAAACTCTGAATGCAATCATCCAGAGTTTAAGTCAATATCTTAAGACATAAGCTTTCTGTATTTTGCACATCACCAGATTTTTCGATTTTTGGACAGACCTCTCCCGTCATATCCAAAAATTCCTGAAAATCTATTGAGTTCAGCAAAAAATCCATTCATGCCCTTCATATTAATCTCCTATTAAACGTGTTCACTCTATTATACAGGAATTACTGCAATCAATTCAATACCCAAATCTTGTATACGACGCAGCACTCCGTAGAGCTCTGCTTGATCCACAAACTCACCACTCAGTTTTGTGGTGAAATCCTCTTGCTGGGTCATTTCAAACTCTTCAAACAAATGATCTTTTATATACCCTTTTATGACGATCTCATATTTCATATGGCACCTCTTGTTCACATATTGAATTTACAACAGACCAAGTGTTTTTGCTTTAGCAACGGCCTCTGTTCTGCGTTTGACCTCAAGTTTGCCAAATAAACTGTTGTTATAGCTCTTTACTGTACTTAGAGCAATAAATAGCATATTTGCTATCTCTTGATTGGAAAGGCCCTTTTCAATCAACTCAAGTACTTCAAGCTCTCTAGTCGTTAATGGCTCCCTAAGAGATAGATTGGCATGCACTTTATCAGAAATTGGAAGTGACTCTGAAAATTCCACAAATGGCAATTCTATACCTTCATCTAAAGCCAACTGCTTTGCTGACGAAAGCAGAGATTGTTTAACAGCTTCACTTTTTATGAAGCGCATCATCAGCACACTATATTCAATGACATGCAGCCATCTCTTTTGAATCTTTGCACGATCCAACAAGATTCTGCAGATCGGCTCAAGTTTTGCTGCATAACTGTTTAATGGTGCAAATTTAAATATGAGCTTCCATTTCATTTCTGTGGTATACGAGGGATCATCCTCTAAAAAAGGCTCTAGAGCGTTTATTGCTTCATCGATACGATATTTTAGTGCATGTTCATCCTCTTCGGTCTTTAAGGTGAGCCATAAGTCCATGTCCTCTATAGTGAAGCTCTCAGGAATTGGATTTTTAAAATCACTGTTTCGTCCTTTTATAATGCATCTTCTAGCTAGATCCCAAGAACCATTTTGAATGTGAAGCCTCGCTTTCAAGGTGTAGTACTTATATTGCCAATCCATAAACTCATACTGATGACCATACGATTTACTGGTCTCAAGCAATCCAAAAGCTTGATCCGTATCGCCCCTAAAGCTGGCAATCATGGCTAGATAAAGGTAATAAGTCGCCATCAAAATTGGAACAATTCCTTCCCGCTTCACTTCTTCAATTGCTTTTTCCAGTAATATTTTCGCCTGGGTCAACTGTCCCTTTTGTATATAGAGTTCAGCAATCACCCAGACCATTGAATTCTGGACAAGTGGATTCAAAGGGCCTAGCGCTTCATTCTTCACTCTCATCATATGATAGATGGCTTCATCGAGTTCCCCCCGTCCCCAATGCACAGTTGCTACAAAGGTTTCTAGTACCCATTGTTTTTTATTGTAGTGTTGCTCTGCCAATATTTGCAGTTCCTTTGTTATTTTAAGAAGCAGGGCATAGTCTCCCATTACTGCCGCAATGTAAGCTTTCGCATTCATCAAAGTCACTGGCATCTGCTTGAACTCTTCAAGATCATTCACCAGTATATCTCCTCGTAAAGCCCAATCTTGCCACTGATCATATAACTTTTTCGCAATGTCAAACCAGGCTTCACAGGATTCAACTTCTCCTCGATCAAGTAGTGCCCAACCCACACCTAGAGAAAGTACCGGACTACGCTTAATTAAGTCCTCGGGCAATCGATTGGCCATGTCGAGCCAACTTGATGATCTGAGTTCCAAATCCATAGTTGCCCACTTGAACTCAATCAGTGCAGCAGCAAGTTCATTATGTCCCCCATTCAAATAGTGCTCAATGGCCTCTTGATGACGTTCCTTGCCTTCAAACCACTTTCCAGCTCGAAGGTAGATTGTGGTGATGATGTCTCTCTCCATAAGGTTAAGACGTTTTCTCAATAGTTCTCTAAACAAATGATGGTATCGGAACCATCCACTTCCCATGGTGATCAAGAAGCTGTTTGTCTTTAAGAGAAATTCAATACATTTTTCCCCTTCACCCGGTTGGAGTTCCAAGACATCATCACAGAGTTCCGGAGAAAAGTACTCAAAAATCGAAGATTTTAGCAAAAACTGACGAATAGTCTCAGTATGGCGCTCAAGTACTTCTTCTAGCAAATAATCTATAATATAGTAATGACTTTCACTAAAATCAGCAATAAAATGATCAATGTCCTCCACCCCTTGCAGAGACAGTGCTGTCAACTGTAGTCCAGCAATCCATCCTTCGGTACGTTCAAAGAGATACTTAAGTTGATTCGAAGTCAAAGACCGATTGAGATTTTTAGAAAAAAAAGACTCCGTTTCGAGCAGTGTAAACCTCAAGTCCGACATGCGTAGTGCCGTGAGTTGACGCTGTGAATGAAGTTTGGCCAGTGAAAATGGCGGATCTTCTCTAGATATAATGCAAAGGTGCATTGATAACGGAAAATGTCCAATCAAAGCTCTCATCATCTGATGAATCATCTCATCATTAATCACATGATAATCATCAAGAACAAGAATATACGATTGACGGATATTATGAACAAGTGTTGTAAAGGATTTAATAAGTGCCTCATCTCCGATAGTCTGACGTGCGCTGAGCAGTTGATCCATCTGCCCTGAAACCTCTGGGGCAATAGTTTTGATCCCTTCTGTTAAATACGTTAAAAATTGAGCCAGATCATTATCCCACTCATCCAGTGAATACCAAATGTAAGGTTCTCCTTGATTGGACAGCCAGTGACTGACACTCGTTGATTTGCCTGAACCTGCTTGAGCGCTGACAATGTTTATTTTTGCTGTCGAGAGGAGCCTTGTTGTCTCCGGTTTGACGACCATATCGGGTGGAAATTGAGGCTTTTGTAGTTTAGTGGGCATTATTGATAACGTCATAAGTCCTCCAGTGGATTTGCTCTGAACTTAGCAATAGAAATTTCTAACCCTATACCCACATACTAACGATTATATGCAATTTAAGCCTTTGCTTCCTTCCATCTGAGAGCCATGATCATAATTGTAATCAGAGTTATCACTTCTATTGAAGCGAAGAAGATGTAATGTGGTGAAAATGAACCACCACCTATGATGAAGGCTATGACGACTAACGGCGCTACAATATTTGCAATACGATTAATGCGATACTTAGAAAGTCTAGAGACAAGAATCATCACGATGTTCACTTCTAGTAAAACCGCTGCAACAAGTAAGAAAATCGGTGTAATGACTACTCCTTCAGCAGTTCCAGTTTCAATCAACCCTCTTAGAAATTCTCCATTTAAAAATGAGAGCAAATCGGCACTGATGACGTTAAATTTGACAAAGATCCATAACACCATAAGCTTTGTTTGCATGCTGATCCCTTCACTTTTCATTTGAGGTGTCCTCCTACTGCATTAGAATCATGAGGAATGGTAATCGCTACATTACCTGTTTTCGAACCTTGGTCAACATAACGATGTGCCAAGACTATCTCCTCAAGTGAGAAAGTGCGGTCAATAACTGCATTGAGCTTGCCTTCATCATACATTTGCACTAAAAGGTCCAGAAATTCTTTTTTTTCAGACGCAACCCCATGACCAGCCACTGATGTGAATGTGCCGCTAGGTTTTAGTAGTGAATCCACATCATTTTTTTTGATTTTTCCAATTGCATCAAAAATTAAATCATATTGCTTGGACTGTTTTTTATAATCCTGTTTTTTATAATCAATTACTTCATCTGCACCAATTGATTGGAGTGTTTCCACATGTTGTGAGCTGCACACAGCTGTAACACTGGCTCCTAAGTACTTGGCGATCTGAACCGCAGCAGTACCCACCGCACCGGAAGCACCATAGATCATAACTTGCTGTCCTTTTTTAATTCCAGCCTTTTGAAGAAAATGAATCGCTGCGGTTCCTCCAAAAGGAAGCACTGCGGCTTCTTCATATGTGGCTGTTTTGGGTTTCAGTCCCATGCAACCTTTTTCGCTCAATACGGCATATTGCGCATGTCCACCAAAACGCATACCCGTCATGGCAAATATTTCATCTCCTACATCGAATAAAGAAACACCTTCACCAATTTCCACAATTTTACCCGCGAGTGCCACTCCTAAGATTGGCTTTCTCGGCTTTGTTATGCCGAGAACAAGTCTCAATGCCGTTTTAGTGACAGGACTTGCTATTAACCCTCTCACTCTGACATCGCCAGAATTCATGGAGCTTGCCATAACTTTTATAAGTACTTCACCTTTATTTACTTTTGGCACTTGGACATCCAACAGTTTGATTTTGTCAGGTGAACCATAGCCTTCACATACAGCTGCTTTCATAAGCCACCTCCTAATGTAACTTCATCATAACATCTCGGAGGACCCATCCCTAGCAACTAAAGTTGGTATTTGGAGTTGGAAATTCAACTATCCCTTCATGCGTTTGATTACGGACAAAATATCGATCAATGCTCGAAAGCTAGGTACCATCTTGCTAGTGGATCCAAAATTGAGTACAATGTGTGTATCTGAAGTTGGGTCGTAAAACAAATGAGTGGATAGAATGCCAATATGACCTCTTACAAGAGGAAGTTTAAGCAAAGGAAAAAACTTATTAAAGCGCACAGTCATTCCTCCACCTCCCGTATAAATGCCTTTTTCAAATTGATTCTCATTTGAGAACATCTCAGAAAGTGATCGATCGGAAATCAAATTACCACTATGCAATGCAACACTAAACTTCTTTAATTCATCAAGCGTTGAAATGATACCACCTCCTGCCCAATCGACTGAAAGTGCATTTTTGTCACCAAACTCTTCTCCTTCGAGCCACAAGTCTGCAATAGGTAATGAATGATTCGACAAAGGTTTAGAGCGCATTGTCATGTATGAGTCAGTCATCGAAAGCGGTTCGAAAATTCTTTCTTCAAGTGCTTTCTCAAGCGATTTTCCTTCAACAATTTCAATCAGCATTCCCAATAGGATAAACCCTGTATCCGAATAAAGATAACCCTTTCCTGGTGCACTCACGGGTACTTGTCGTTCGCTGGAAAAATCCAGCAAATCTTGTGGTTGCCATATTTTATCGCTTTGGGTTCTTAAAAGTGTCCTCATGTTTTCTCCATCCAAAACTGGACCTTCAAAATAATCTGCGATACCAGAAGTATGGGAGAGCAAGTGCCTGTAGGTCACTATATCGCTATGATCCACACCATTATATACAAACAAATTTCCCAGCAGTTCTCTCTCAATAGTTTTTATAATTGGGGCATCAAGTATAATTTTTTGCTCCTCAGCCAGTTGATAAATTATCGTTGCAGTAAAAAGTTTTCCTATGCTCGCCACATGAAAAGGTTGTCCTGCAGTCAGTTTCCCAGCTCTTTTTGATGAACCTTCCGCAAAGCTCCAATCTAGTTCAAGCATAGGAGAATAAACGTGTGCCTGTACACCTGAATAATTTTTCTTGATTTTGCTCGCTTTCAAAAAATATTTTGTAAAATGTGCGTATGCCCGATCTTTTGAATTTGACTTTTTAGACATTGCTATTCCTCCTTCTTAAAGTTACAATAAAATATATAAACAGACATCTATATTACTTAAAGTAATATGACTTATAGTAACATAAAGGAGCCAAAAATGGAATATGTAATTTTAGGATTATTGATGATCCAACCTTCTACACTTTATTCTCTTAATAAATCCTTCGAGCAAGGCATCTCACTTTTCTTTAGTCCAAGCCTTGGTAGTATCAATAGTGCCATTAAGCGTCTTATCGATAAAAAGCTGGTTGCACAGGAACAAAGCATTGAAAATGGTAGAGCTAAAAAAATACTCACCATCACAGATATGGGGCAAAGTGCTTTCATCAACTGGATGCATGAACCCCTTGACGCTAAGAATTTAGAAGTAAGTTTTCTCTCAAGACTTTATTTTTTAGGACTGATTGAAGATCAATCACAAAAAAAAGCCCTCGTTGAGGGCATGTATCGATCTACCGTCGCTTCTAAGGCAACACTCGATGAAACTGAAATTATGCTGAACACCATGGAAATTCCTAAAGCCTATCAAGACATATTTCACTATCAAAAAAAAGTCCTGCAATATGGCATTGATACTCATAGCTATACAATTGATTGGATTGAAAATTTGATTAAAGAACTGTGAGTTTACCTCTAAACATCGCATACACAGTCAATTGATCTATTGTCCGTGCCTCAATGAGTTTATAGCCGAATCTTTCATAGTATGCAATATTGGCTTCATTTTCTGTATCCAGTCCGATTCCCAAGCTTTCTGGATCTGCATCAACCTTCGCATGAATTTCTTCCAGAATGGCACGACCAATCCCACGGCCTTGGGCTTCGGGCGCAATGCCAATGAATACCAAATAATGATGAGGGTGCTTAGGCCTGATAGATGTAGTGAATCGCATGTAACGATTAAAGAATGTAAACCCTTCTGACGACATCATGCGCTTCAATTTGATGACCTCTCTCATAAAATCAAATTTCAACATTTTGAACAAACTCTTGATTATATTACCTGAATCCTTTTCGAAGCTAGCCACCCCAATAATCGTATCATTCTCTTTTACAACCAGTCCATTCTCACCTAAATCTATAGATTTCTTTATTAGAAATCTTGAAAACAATTCTTTTTCTTCATCTGTACTTAGTGTGTGAGTAAAAAGCGGATCATTCTTAAAGGAGGAAGCAATCACATTAACACAACTTTCCACATCACTTGCCTTAAGTTTTTCAGTCATGCTTTGCCTCCTTCATGGTCCACACCAAAACTATAAATTACTTTGATGACAAAAAATACTGACATTGTCAGGAATACTAAAGAGGCTTCGCTATAAAGATTCAGCGACGTAAATATTCCCATGCCCATCAAAGCACCCGCCACTACTCGTTGATGAATTGACCCCTTGAGAATATTCACCACACTTACTGAGAAAATTGTATATCCCCAAATCAAAGAAGCATTAAAAATTGAGCCCCCTAATAGCCATGCAATAAGGATCGGCTGTATATGAACCGCAATAAAGATCCATCGATTAACTGGTCTAGCCGCATAGTAGTCATTTGTCCCTTTAGTGAAATTGGCAACCGTTCCTGCAATGATATCCGCTAAAAGTAAAAATGCGAACGCTCCTCTTGTGATTCCATTTTGAACAAAAGCATCCCCTTCCGCCATAATAAGCCAGCCCATCACAGCAATTGTTACTGCTCCTATCATCATTAGTGATACATAATGGGTTTCTTCACCTAAAATATCATGGAAAAACTTATGTACTTTTATCATTTTTCAATCCTCCTGTTTTCTGACCGTTCGAACAGTCTGTTTTTATGATAAAGAACAATTCTCGTACTTGACGAGAATGTGTTCTTTTTATTTTGACTTTAAATAGTTCTCCCAAAACTCAATTTGCATATTCCATACGTCATCCAAACGCGTCAATGATGGGTTTAACATATGATGTAGACCACCGCCATCTAAAAAGCATAGAATCCCAAGCGCAACGATCTTAATCCGCTCTTTAATTTGCGAATTAACCAACCCTTGATCAGCACAAATCGAAGTGAGTTGGTGTTCTATCATTTGAAGTAAAAGAGCCGTACTTTCTTCCAGTCTCTTTCTAAAAATTTCAACGAATAGCCCTTCATTGTAAAAAGCATAAAATGCCTTATAGATCCGCATGTCTTCTTGGCTGCCAAGCAATGCATCACCTAGCTTTGTGAGATAAGTCTTTAAATCCGTCTCATCTACTGAAAATGACATTTCAAATCCTTCGTATATAAAATCATGCACACCAAGTAAAATGGCTTCCTTAGTCTTGAAATGATGAAAAATGTTACTCTTGCTCGTTCCAATGGCTGCCGCAATCTTTGCAGCTGAAACCTGACCGATACCTTCACTGCTAATGATGTCAATAGCGGCCAATAATATCGAATGTCTCATTTGCTCACCTTTTTTGAGTCTTTTATCTTCCTTAACGGTATCCATGAGATCACACTCCTTATAGACACTATAACACTGTTCGTTCGGTCAGTCAATATTTTTATGGTGTAATCAGAGTATTTAGTGCTTCTTTTACCACAGAAAAACTCAACCCATTTTCAGTGCAATAACTTTTCACGCTTTGATTCTCAGGTGGCATTTTCGCACCGATAATAGACTCGATTTCCTGCACTGAAATACCAAAATCTAGAACTTGTGAAAAGGTAGTATTCCCATTGACTTTCAAGCCTTCTGAATCAGGTTGAGTCTCAACTTCAGGAATAGCACCACTTACATTAGCTTCAACTTGATGATTTGCTAGATAATCCAGTACTTCTTTCGATCTATTGGGATCTACCTCGAGAAGCACTTGTACCGCACTCATGGGAAGAAAAGCATCTGAGTCCTTAATATCCAGCTCTTTCATAATTGCGACAAAGACTTGAACCGACTCATTTCCAATTTCAATGTCTCCTTCTTGCTCACCATACAAGGATTCCAGATCCTTTGATTTTAGATCTTTTGCTACTTCAACATCTCCTAATTGAAAAGCTTCAACAAGCAATTTGATGTCGATTTCAAACAAACTGGATATCTCTCCGAAACTATATGATCCCCTAATGTCAAAAGGATCATATGTTCCGGCTCCAGTACCTTCAGTAATTTTTATAGGAACCTTATCTGATTCGGTGGACCAAAGTCCGAACCCTTTTGCAATATAAATGCCTCCTATGAGGACAATAACAATCAATACCCCTATGTGACTATTTTTGAGTCTCATCACTTCTCACCCCACTTTATTTCCACCGTTTCTGGAACTGGGCATATATTTTCAGAACTACACTCAAAACAGCTGATACACTGGAGCTGAGAGACCTTTTTACTGTTTGCGACATCAATATTCATTGGACAAGATTTACTACACAAATCACACGAGATGCATGTGGATTCATTTCTATGAAGTCTAAATATCTTGAACTTGTTTGTAAATCCAAGTAGAGCCCCATAGGGACACAAATATTTGCACCAAGGTCTTTCCACAAATAATGAACCGACTGCTGTAAGTGATAAAATCCCTAGTGCCTGAATCGCCACTTCACCAGTCCAAAAGTTAAACAAAGCATAGTAAGGATCCACATTTGCAAAAACAAGAAGTCCCGTCTTGGCTGTGATATATATTACCCATAAAAGTACAAAGATTCTAATGTAACGCATGTACCCATCTAAGCGTGTAGGCACAAAATTATTGTACCTCTTTTTAAAAATTCGCTTACCGATTTTTCCGATCCATTCTTGAAAAGTCCCAAGAGGACAAATCCACCCACAAAAAACTGGACCTAGTAACACAGCCAGTAGAAATACCAGTCCCATTAATATAAGTGCTGAACTATGAATCTTTTGGATATAATCTCCCACCGTCAATAAATTGTATATGGATACAACCCCTCCAAATGGACAAATCGAGTGAAGAGAAGCACTTGATAAAAATGAACTTCCTCCTCCATTTTCCACCAAGAACTTATTAACTGCAATTGTTGATACCAAAAGAAAAAAAACAAGTTGAACCCAATTTCTAAGTCGCCATTGCCGCTTTTTAGATCTAGCTTTATTCTCCATCTTAACCCCTCACAACTATATTTTATATTTACTATTTGTGATTATAAATGGTAAATGTGATAGATTCGTGATAGGATTTGCTTTCCATCATATGGATTCAGTACAAAAAAAGATACCACAACTTTTTAAGTGGTGGTAAGACTTTTATTTTTTTTATCTTTTTTTGATGTTTTGATTTTTTGACCATCTTTTGTTGTAAGATAAACAAGTAGAGAAAAGAATCCCGACTGTACAAATATTGTATCATATGAAAGAATATTCCCCATTGATATAGTATCCCACGTGTTCATAGCCATGGTATAGAATACTACAAGAAGGACAAAATCAAATATACGATTTTTACCTTTAGGATTGGTCCACTCTTTTTTACCATCAATTATTTTCTTGCCGACGCTAAGTTCACCCACACTTAAAAATAATGTCTTCTTAGCAAAAACTGAGTGATAGATTATTGAAACAGTAATACATATAAGAGGTACCATGAAAAAAAACATAATATTATCTGTTAGTGGTCTATTTATTATTCTAGTCATAAGTGCTAAAATTGCACCGAGTACATATCCTCCAAAAGCGTAGTCAATGAATCCCGCCAATATAGGGTGACGCTTTATTTTGACCTCTTTAACTTTGATAACTTCCTCTTCGACCATTCAATGGATCCTCCTTTATTTGCTGTTTCAATTTCTTTTGATATATGTAATCACATGTAGATACAATTTATTATATAAAAAGAAAAATTGTCATTCTATATACCAAAGTCCTTTAGAGAGGGACCATGGTCCTTATGTTGCACAAAAAGCGACGAAAATAGAATGTATATCTATCTTGTCGCTTTTTTCATACTCACTCTATTACTTTTCAAATTTTTCAATAAATCTCATTTTCACCGCAATTAAATCCTCCAAAGAATAGAGATACTGATGAAGTGCAATTCTATTTTGAAGTTGATTGTGACTGGATGGAAGCTCTGATTCATAAGTGAAATGATGCTTGATGCTGTCAAGCATTTCAATTTGTGAAACGCAAGAATTCAATACTTTGGTGTTGTTGACAAAGTGATCGGTAAAATCCTTGAGCAGCTCAACTTCCTTTTTCTTCAGAAATTTCAATTTGATGAACTCCTGCATCGTCTTGACCGTGTAGTATTGCTGTTTTCGCATGATAAAATACTCGGCATAGTAATTGTTTTCGTGAATATAGTAATTGTTTTTATAATCATAAGCACGTGCCTCAGCCTTTGATAGAACCGTTTTCAGTTTATCGAGATCTTCTTTGACCACTTCGGTTTTGCATTCGTTCAGAAGACATTTTCCCATATTCTGAAAAATACTGTCAAATAAGTTCTCCACCTCTTTTTGATAACCAATGAGTTCATCTTCAATATCCAGTATGAACATATTGATAATAAGAGCCACTGAAACGCCAAGAATCATCAAACTAAATTCATTGAATAAAATGGCTATGGAAATCTCCTCAAGAGAGTAAATGTGCATTACCAATACAACATTCAACACAATGGCAATTTTCGTGTCAAACTTATACATCAAAAAGGTGAATATTAATATATACAGGGCAAACACAGGCAATGAAAACCCGAAAAATGTAAACAGGACAGATGAAAGCGTCAAAGATACAATTGCAGCCAATAGACGGGTTGCAGCCAATTTGATGGATTGTTTTTTGGCTGATAGCATACTGACTATCACAATTGTCGCCACAGATGAAGAAAATTCCATTTTCAGAGCCTGAGCAATCAAAATTGCAATTACAACACCAATAGTTATTTTAAAGCTTTTTATAATTTGTTCTTTGACTAACATATATTCACACTTTCATTTTTCTATAACGCATTGACTTTTACGCCCTTAACACTCAGCGACGTGACAAATAGAAAAGTACTTGCTACAAACTCCAGTTTGCTATTGATAGTATTCACATTTTTCATAACATAGACTGTAATGCCATCACTTTGGTACGAATTGTAATGCTCCAGAACCTCTGGAACCTGATACCCAACTTCGGGCATCGAAAACGATCCACATCAGCCACCTCCGGAACGGATTAATGAAACCGTAAGCACTGTTGATTTTTTCTTCTTTAGGAAGCTCTTGACTTCATTGTTGATGATGATTTCCAAAATGCTTTACCTCCTTCAATTTTCCATTATAAGCGATTGATCAAAAAACTCCAATACATAATCATGCTGAATTCTCGCTGATTCCTCTCTGCCGAGTTCTCCTGTGAACCCAATAATACCGGTAAGACTGGAGAACATATAAGACATAGTGAAGTCAATGTGCGTAGTCCCCTCTATTTGAATCAAACTAGCATCGCTACTCGCCTCTACCAGTGGTTTCAAGTAATCATCATTTAGACCACCTTCCCATTGTTCACTTCTTAAAAACAATGCTGGAATCGATAAACCGCCAATCATCTCATCCATACCTAAAGGCTCTACCCATGCATCCATCGCGAAAAGTGCCTTCACTCTCGCATCTCGTAGAGCAACTGCAACATCCGCACCACCACCAGTACTGTGCCCTATTAAACCAATTTGTTCAAAATTCATACTTCCAGTCATGATTTCAGAGTAATTTCCACTGTTGATCGATTCCATTGAATCCAAAACCAGACTTATATCTCCAGCATATGTGAGCACCAATTGATTGGCGTAATTTAAAAAATCCGGTGTAGAGTCTCTATCAGGCAATGCACTATTATCGACTTCGGCGGCATAACCATCATTGAAGATTGTCATTTGTGCGCCGTAAGTATGATCAATTCCAATTACTATATACCCATTACTCGCTAAAAGTTCCGCATAATCATTGTGTAAATTTCTGAAGCCTTTCCAACCGTGAGACAAAATGATCACTGGATAGTTGTCTCTATTCTCGCTTATGGGTGCTTCTAAATAAGCATTGGAAAGAACTTTTTCTGTGTGATCGAGTGCGAAAAATGGAAGTCTCATTTCACTAGCCAGGGATCTAGGCAACTTAATACCATCCTGAAGCCATGCGACACGTTCATGACCACTGACATCATCAGATGGATACCATACTTGAACCCGTATGCGCCGCTTAGAATCTGTTGAATTGACCTTGTCACCATACATTTCATTTCTATTTGGGTCCACCATATCAAAAGTGACAGTCCCAACGAAAAATTCGCCTTCCGGTGCGGGTATTTCATATATGGGAAAAGCCATTTTAAGTACTATGGAAATAGCGATTGCAATTGCTCCTAGAACTGCAAACCTTTTCTTGCTCCTACCCATTATTCTAGTATTTTTGTTCCTCAATATATCAATAATAACTATTAAACCGCTTAATAAAAAGAATAAAAATAAAGGATATAATTGCCAGTTTGTCATGTATATTTT
Organism: Clostridiales bacterium; assembly: GCA_021107455.1. Classification (GTDB taxonomy): domain Bacteria; phylum Bacillota; class Clostridia; order Peptostreptococcales; family Acidaminobacteraceae; genus Fusibacter_D. The sequence goes on from JAIOSU010000277.1 coordinate 14,921, forward strand.
TCCTCCTTATTGATTCCTTCTTTTGTCTTAATTATACTTCATTTATACTGATTATTATAGATGATGACACATATACTTGTTTCATAATTGTTAAAATATAAACATTGAGTGAACACGTCTAAAATGTTAGAATATTCTAAATACTATCATTTTATTTTGGAGGATCTATGAACAAGTTAATCACTAGATTAAAAGATGAACGCACATTGCTTTTATTGGCTTATTGTTTTAGCGTGCTAAACATTCTATTTGTTAATTTTGTAAATGTAGCACTTTTATCGAACCAAAATGAGGTCCTTACAATGTGGCTGCCTATATTGCGTGTAGTTTCAAGCGTCGCCTCTATACTAACATTTCTAGCAATATTGACCTTTATCTTTAAAAAAGCACCCAGGTTTAAATGGATTGGTTATACTTTACTTTTCACAACATTCATAGGCATAACTTACATGAGCAATAGTGCCAGTTTGAATGCTGATTCGTTGCAACATCCTATCTACATTGTGCTCAATTTAATACATATGTTTCTCAATATCATGATTGCTTACCTCGTTGTTTCGTACCATTTCTGTAGTAGAAAAATTTTCAACTATGTAATTGCGTTGAAGTTCTTTAGTACCTCTTTGCGCATGGGACTTCCGGTCATATCAGTATTCTTTAGTTCGGGAATCATACGGGTCATCACAATCGTATTAATGAATACAGATATGATTCTTAGAATTATGGTCATAGTTGTTTTATTGCTGAGCATATTGTATAAACCTAATGAAAATCTACTTGAAAATAACCAGTAAAGTATTATAAATCATCTTAAAAAACCTTCTCCATATCACAAGCGGAGAAGGTTTTTTGATTTAGAATATCATTTTTCTTACTATCACTGATTCAAGTGAAGCGAGCTCTGTTTCCATGGATTTGATTTCATCATCCTTATCAGGCAGGAATTCTAAAAGAATCAATCCTTTTGAGCTGCATTGATTTGTAGACGCTTCGTGTAGACCAAGTCTAGTCTTGATAATGCAGCCATGTTTTGTCAGAAGCTCTTGAACTTTAATTGCTTCATGCTCCCTATCTCCTACTTGTATTCCTAATATAACTCGCATTAGTACCTCCACTAATTTTGACATGAATTCATGTCTTAATTCGTTCAATACCCACGGATCCTCAAAATAATCGTTTTTCTTTTAACGAATTTGTCATGTCGTATGTACTCTGTCAGATACCATTTTAGAAAATTCCGTGATATAATTATATGACTTATTGGTAAATCACAAGATTATTTAAAAGGTGGTGTTTCAGGCATGTCAACCCTATTCGCACTAGATCTGTTTTCAATTGTGCCACTTCTATTTACAATCAGCCTTGCCAAACGACATATTCTTGAAAATAAAAAGAATACTTACTATATCGCTGCAGCTTGCATGACCATCATAATTCTGACTCTTGAAATCATTGCCAATTTGATTATCAACTCAAGTGGTGCTCAACTGGTCGTTGCACATAAAATCGTAAATGTCTTGGGATTTGCTTTGAGCCCGATTGTCCCATTCTTGTTTTTGAAATTTGTTGGTACAACTTCTCCAGTTTATGATAAGCAAAAACTTTGGGTATTGCCACTGTATCTTAACACTTTGTTATGTATACTCAGTTATTGGATGGGTTTCGTTTTCAAAGTGGACGCACTTAACCAATATGAAAGAGGCAGTCTATTTTTAGTACCGACATTGGTCTCCCTTTTTTATTTTAGTCTTGTCATATATGAGATCTTGGAAAACCGTGCAAAGATCGCCAGGCCGGATAAAACGATATTGGTTTTGATTTTTTCGCTCCCCATCCTATCATTTGTATTTCAAATCGCATACCCAAATCTACTACTGATTTGGCCGAGTGTCTCGTTGAGCTTGCTACTTTACTATATTTATTCCCTGGAAATGCAATACGATTTTGACATACAAACTCAAATCAAGAACCGGACTGCTTTTGATAAGGAAATGCTCAGGAAATCCGAGCGCAATAATGTCACTTTGTTTGTATTCGATCTTAATAATCTAGAAAGTGTTAACGATCAATTCGGTCATAACGAAGGGGATATACTCATCAAGTCATCAGCAACTTTGCTGAATAGATGCTTTATAGAAATTGGTGAAGTATTCCGAATAGGTGGTGATGAATTTTGCGCCATTTGTGAGGCTCTGACCGATGAAGATGCTGAAAATGCGCTTCTGACTTTAAAACAATTAATTGATACTTACAACGACAATGTGACAAACAAACTGGAAATGGCTCATGGATACGCTCATTATGACCACCTTTCAGGTGAGACAATATACGAGGCACTATCCAGAGCTGACGATTTCATGTATGCCCATAAAGCATATCTAAAAGCCACATTCGGACGAAGAGCCACCGATCAATAAGATTGGGGCTCTTCAGCTCTTGATCGTAAAATCTTCTCCATCGCTTTACCTCTAGCAAGTTCATCAACCAACTTATCGAGATATCGAATTTTTTGCATCAACTCGTCCTCAATTTCCTCTACCCTATAGCCGCAAATCACACCCTTGATCAAAGAAGCATTTTCATTAAACTTTGGGGCTTCATCAAAGAAATTTTCAAAATTGACTTCATGATCCAGTTGCTTCTGAAAACTGAGTGAATCATAGCCTGTGAGCCAAAATATTATCTCATCCACCTCTGCTTTGGTTCTTCCCTTTTTTTCTGCCTTTTGGATATACAGCGGATAGACACTTGCAAATGACATATTAAATATTTTTGGTGTTTTCGCTTTGGAATCTTTTTTTACATCCATCAAAAAACCTCCCCATTCAAGTTCTAATTTGTCGGTAGTTTCTTGCCAATACTGCATTCGTTCAATATAGTAATCAATCTTTTCCGTTACGGGATCTGCAAAATCATTGATCCCATACTTCAAAACCATGGCTGTTAATTCATACATTGGTAAACCTATGGCATGTCCGGAGGTGTGTACTGTTGCACCCGCATGACCAATGGCATGACAAAGAGCACCATACTCAGCATCATCAATTTCTTTCGCTACTGCATGGGAGTCCAAAATCGCACGTTTAGCAGTTGGCATCTTGATTTTGCCCCTCGCCCACGTTTCACAAATCTCAAGGCAAGTTCTAGGTCTACTCTCGTCAGGATATTTTGATTCCAACTGCTTAAGAGTCAATTTGGCACAATCTAGCGCCCACATTACAAGCGTTCTATGATTTTGCCTCTGAATCAAGTCATTCAAGTTTTGTAAACAAAGGCTTTCGCGTGAAAATAAAATTTTGTTTTTTTTCCTGAATCTTTTTTCTATATCTGCGTACATCGTCTATACCTAAACGGCTCTGCAACTGTCTTTCTAAAAAAGGCAATGATCGGTCCCATGAAAAATGCGGTCACGAGAGTACCAATTCCAACAGTAGCCCCTAACGAAAACCCGATCAAAGTACAAATCAAATCTGTTCCTATACGGCAATACTGGAATTTAGCTACCTTCTTTTCCGCCATCACAAGTGCAACAGCATCATATGTCGACACTCCCAAATCTCCTGTAAAATAAATGGCCGCACCAAAACTGATTGCCAATATTCCTGTTCCAAGTGCCAAAATTCTCACTAATATCGTAGGATCCGGAATCATCATCCCGAACAACAAGGATGAATATTCTACCACATACCCCAGTAAAAAAATGTTGATCATCGTACCAAGGCCGATCTTCGTCCGATCAACAAAATAAATTACGACCAGCATCAGCAAATTGAGAAGCATATAAAATGTCCCGTAACCGATCCTAGTCAATCCCCAAACTCCATGTGCGAACACTTGAAAAGGGTCCATCCCGAAAAGCGAGAAATTGAACAGCCCTACACTAAAACCACAAATCAAGACACCACCTACGGTCATCAAAACACGTCTTTGTTTTTCATTCATAATCTATCTGCCTTTCACATGGTTCATCATTTTTTATATTTACTAGAATTATATCACTTTTTGATTCGAAAAAAGCGACGATCATAGAAGAATCTTCTAACATCGTCGCTTTTTTAGTTATTTCATTATTTGATTATCTTTTCATGCGAGCCATCATTCTTGAAATTCCGCCACCATTCTCAACTTTTGTGAAACCGTAAGCTTTCAGAATTTGTAGTCCGTAGGCACTCCTTGCTCCAGAAGCACAGTATAAGATAGTCTCTCTTTCTTTATTATCAAGTTTTTTAGCTTGATACTCAAGTTCATCCAGAGGAATATTGATCGCACCTGGAATGGCACCATATGAAAACTCTTCTGCGGTACGCACGTCGATAATCAATGGACCAGTTGGAGCCTCTTCCTTAACCTTTTCTTTCACAGCTTCCACTTTTTCTTCCTTGCTTGATTCTCCGAGTGTTTTCTCTACTGGAGCTGGAAGATCTAAAACAAAGCTTACCGGTGTGACTGCACTGACATAATTGGAAAGACTGATGAATCCACCACTGACATTGAATACATTCGTAAATCCTGCACCAGTCAAAATACGAAGAGCCTGGTGACCTTTTTTACCTGTTTTATCATAGACGAAAATCAGTTGATCCTTCTTTAGTTGATCAAGATTTGAAGCAAGAATTTCAATTGGAATATTCAAAGATCCTTCAACATGAGCTTTTTCAAATTCGAAAACATCTCTTACATCTACCCATTGAGCTTTCTTTCCTTCCAGATATGCATCAATCTCATTGATTGTCATAGTAGGAGAGAAACCTGAGATTCTATTTTCAGCCACATATGCAGCCATGTTCATTGCATCGTTGGCATTTCCGAGTGGTGGAGAATAAGCAAAATCGATATCCGCTAAATCAGATACTGTAAGTTTTGATGCAACAGCCACAGCAAGAACATCTAGTCTTCTATCTGCCCCTGCATAGCCAGCAGTTTGTCCACCTAGTACGATACCAGTTTCTTTGTCATAAACAACAAGCAAACTCACCATCTCTGCTCCAGGATAATAGGAAGTATGGTGTTCTTTATGGACTACGATTGCATCAGCGTCAATACCTTCTGCTCTTGCAGCTTTTAATGAGAGTCCTGTCATACCTGCAACCGCTTCAAAAACTCTTACGATTGAGGTGCCTATTGGTCCACTGTATTCATGATTTTTTCCAAGTGCATTTTCAGCGGCGATTCTACCTTGACGGTTTGCCGGTCCTGCAAGAGGAATTCTTACTTTTTTACCGAGAACACGATGTTCGAATTCAATCATGTCGCCAGCACCATAAATATTCTCATCACTCGTTCTGAGTGTTGAATCAACAAGCAGTCCTCCAGCTTCTCCCATGGCAAGACCAGATTCCTGAGCCAATTTAAGAGTAGGACGAACGCCGATTGAAAGTAAAACCATATCCGCATTCACGATTGTGCCATCTTTAAGTTTGACATTCTTACTTGCAATCTCAGCAAGCGCTTTGTTCGTATATAAATCGACTCCATAAGAAATCATTTCCTGCTGGATAAATCCTGCTATTTCAGCTTCCATGATTCCCATGACATGTGGCATCATTTCGATAACGGATACTTTCATACCTCTTTTTGCAAGTGCTTCGGTCATTTCAAGTCCTATGAAACCACCTCCGACAACAACAGCTGTTTTTGGTTTTTCATTTTCTATAAAAGAATTGATTCGATCCATGTCATCAAGCGTCCATAATTGAAAAACATGATTTTGATCTGCACCTGGAAGTGGTGGTGCTATAGGTTTTCCACCTTGAGCCAGGATCAGTTTGGTGTATTCAAATGTTTTCTTTTCACCTGTTCTCGAATCTACTGTATGCACAATTTTGTTTTCTCTGTCAATTTCTGTTGCAGTTGTATATATATGAACCGCTGTTTGATACTCGTCATTAAAACTCTCAGGACTTTGTAATATAAGTTTTGATCTGCTTTTAATATCTCCGCCAATATAATAAGGCAGTCCACAGTTAGCAAATGATATATCTGCACCAGCCTCTAGAATTGTAATTTGAGCGTCTGCCGAAAGTCTTCTCGCTTTTGCCGCCGCCGTAGCACCTGCAGCTACACCACCAATGATAACAATTTTCTCCATTTAATCACCTCTAATAATTTATTCAATAGTGAAATTGCGAAGCCTGGTGACTTCGAATTTTTCATTTCATACCCCCTACCCTGGGGGGTCAATTACATTCTATAGGTAATTTCAGTAAATGTCAACCCACAAAAAAGTGACGATCCAGAAATTATTCCATATCGTCACTTTTTTAAGTTTTGCTTATTCATAAATCATCGCAACTATATCACGTGCCCATATAAGCGAATCTCGATAATTCATTGAAAGCTCCCCCTCTGTTATTCCGAGATGTTGGCCAAGCAACTCCGCCGAAGACCAATCTCCTCTTTCATAGTTATGAATGACATTGTAGACCGGTGCGAGAACGCCTTGGTTCATTGTAAGCGCATCGAATACCGATTTTGGTAACGAGATGCCCTCCAGCGCTTCACTCATGGATTGGTCAAGCATTGCGTCAATAGTACTGAAGAGTCCCATCATGGATGCTTCATGCTTGATTTTTCTCATGTGACCATTTGTTGCAATAAGTTCAGAAAATTTGGTCCGTACTAAAGCCAAGCGCATCAACTCTTGAGGTTTATGCTCACTTAAATCGCGAAGCATCATTATACTGATCCATCTCTCGATTTCTTTAAGTCCCATATAAGTCAACGCTCGTTTGATGGAGTACACCAGGTCATTTCCAGCACGAGTGCTGATGACTCTCATCAAACGATAAGCAAGTTTAATATCTTTTTCGATAATCTCTGCTAAAATCTGATAGCTGGGTTCAATCTTTTTAAGTTCGGTCATTAGTCGAAAATACTGTATTTTGGTAGTGGTCTTGTCTCCAGATTTTCCTATAATATCGGGTTTGCTGAAAAAGTAGCCCTGAAACAAATGAAAGCCCATTTCCTTAGCCATTTTAAATTCCGCTTCCGTTTCAACTTTTTCAGCGAGTATAATTTTTCCTTGATTGAGTGCTTGCTTCACATCACTGCGAATCCTATCAAGTGGAGATGATAACATATCAAATTTTATGATATCCGCCAGTGGAATGAGTGGATAATCATTGTATGATTCAGAGAAATCGTCAAGCGCTATCTTATATCCCTTGGATTTCAAATTCTCCAGTTGTTCAATTAAATTCTGATCCACAATTACAGTCTCAAGCACTTCTACAATCAAACAACTAGGTTCTATCAGCTCTGCCAAATCCATATTTAAAAAAGTGGCATCAAAATTGACAAACGCACGCTTATCTTCAACGTATTCTTCAATACCGGATTCAAAAAGACCACTAATGATAGTAGCCGTTGACTGGACATCCGATGTTCCATCATATGCTTTTGAGTCATGCTCCGATCTGAATAGAAGCTCATATCCATACACTTCTAACATTCGATTAAATATCGGTTGTCTTGCAATGAACATAGCGCCTCCTAAATCGATTGAATCCATGATTCTTTTCTCACAGTATATGCCTTATAACATTTAAAATCCTATGCAATTTGCATTATTTAATCACAAATACTCATTCCCTAGTGCAATTATGATGAAAATATGATTAAATAGATTATATTGACCACAAGGAGAGCGCATAATGGAAAATTTAGGTTTAATTATTTTTGGTGTATTGTTGGCTGTTGGAGCTGGTGTAGTTTTTTATTTGAATTACAATAGAAAGCGCAACCTCAACAAGTTGTTTGAGCAAGTGGCTGAAGCACTGAAAACAATTCCAAAGCAGAAGAAGAACAATTTCTTGCTTTTCATGTTCAAAGACAGCATGTCTGCATCAAAAAAGAAAACAAAAACAACATCTGCTTTAGAGAAAAACATGAGTCCAAAGCAACTTGAAATTCAAATGATTCAAATGGCAACAATTCTTAAAGACCGTTCTAAAGTAACTGATAAAAAAACCAAGAATGCCCTTAAATTGCTAGATGATTATCTGGCTTGGGAAAAAAATAAAAAGTGATCACTCGATCACTTTTTTTATGTTCTCTACGCTCAAAAATCGATTGGCAATCAATAATATGACACCAATGATCAAAAACAATATTGTTAATGAAAATGTATCTGCAATCCAGCCAAACAAAGGAGCCATCATCACCATTAGGAGAGCCCTAATCTGACTTTCTATGGATAGAACAGTGACACGTTGTTCCTTCTTCATGTAGTCACTGGAAACATCCACAAAAACTGGACGCCTTGCATCCATCATCAGAAATAGCACGAAATACATACCTATAGTAAGCAGCAAATATTCCATATAAATTGAAAAAGCCAAAATCAGCAGTGCAAATCCCATCAAATCGTACATTTTATTATAGACGACTTCTGGAGTAAAACGATTCGTCACTTTATAGATATTTTTTGAAGCTTGAGAGCTGAAAATATAAAAAACACCATAAATCAGCCCAAGATAAATTTTGACACTCTGCTCTCCTTCAAAACTCATTATAGAACCAATGCCGGCAGCTAAAACAATTGTGCTGAGAATGGGTTGAATATAATCTTTAATAGTTTTGAATACGCCATCATAAGAAGCAGCACTCATGACGATTTTTTTTATCTGAGCATTTTTAGAAATGGATTTCAAACTCTCGCTGCTCGCACGCCAAAATGCTGAAAAACTTCTTTGAGTAACATTTCTTTCATCAAGGAACTGTGGGTAACTTGCAATCAAAATAAAATCTAGGATGTAGGGTACAATGCTAATCAAAAACACCCATCTGAGTGCAGGTAAGTTCAATACCAAGAGAATTGATGCAAAAGCAGAGAGCGACGAACCAAGCAATGAATAAGATCGAGTTCTTCCATAAACATACCCTTTATGATAGTACCAGCCTTTGTGCTCCAAATAGCTTAATATCATCGCTTTGTGTGTGCCCGATCTGAAAGCTTCACCAAATCCAAAAAAAACCATTCCAATTGCCACTACTGCGAAATTTTTACCCCAGAAAAAGAATACAAACGAAATGATATAAAAAATAAAACAAAGAAGCAATTCCTTCTTTTTGCCGTAATGGTCGGCAAGAATACCACTAGGGACTTCGAAAATATAAGTGATCCCTTCCCGGATGGATAGCAATACTCCCACCTGAAACAAGTTGAGCCCCATTCCCATCAGATAAATCAAAAGATAGGGCTCGAAAAACTTCAGATTTTTAAAGAAGCCATAAAAGCAGAACTTCCATATTTGTAGATCTGTTTTAATAGACTTGTAATTGATCTCCATTTTTTAGCCTCATCTATTTATTTAAGTAGCATGCAACACAATATACTTCATCTTCTTCACAGTCTATGGATACAAAGTTGAGTTCTTGACCACACTTTATGCATCTTGACGTTTTAAACTGTGCTTCATCATCCAAACTTTCAAAATGCTCGCAAGTCAGCTCACACCCATCGAGCTCACAGACTATACACTCGTCAGAAGGAAATCCATATACGCATTCCTCCGTAACTTCATTTTCATCTATACTTTTTTCATCGACTATACTCTTCAAATTTTTACAGTTGTTACAAATACATACTTTCATTGTCTTACCGCCTCTTACTTTTTTTGATTTCCATTGATTATATCAAATCCGCGGATTGCAATCAAATAAAAAACTCTTGCATATCATTGCAGTTTATGGTAAATTTCTCTCAACATATAATTTACAGACTATGATTGAGGGATGAAGTATCAATAGCACTTCAAAGAGAGTTGGCGTTTGGTGAGAGCTAACAGGTGTCGATATGGATAAAGACTCATGAGTTGCTATTAAGCCGGTTAACGACCGTTATCCCGTCATAAGTTATAAATTAGGATGGTACCGCGTGAACACGCTCCTTACAGTGAATGTAAGGGGCGTTTTTTATTTAAAAAATTCAGAAGGAGGCAGCATGACATGGTCATGCGAAAAAAATTATGAGTGAAAACACAACTGTAGTAAAAAAATTGAGTGAACAAGAGCAGATTCGAGTGGATAAGCTTAAAGAATTAGAAAATTTAGGGATAGATCCCTTTGGTGGCAAATTTGATGTGACACACCACTCTGAATCACTGATAACAACCTACATGGACAAGACAAAAGAAGAACTTGATGAAACTGAAATAGATGTTGCTGTTGCTGGCAGAATCATGACCAAGAGAAGCAAAGGCAAAGCAGGCTTCATGCATATTCAAGACAACGATGGACAGATTCAGATTTACCTTAGACAAGATACACTCTCTGAGCTTGACTACTCTGTATTTGATATGTGTGACATCGGAGATATAGTTGGAATTAGAGGTAGAGTTTTCAAAACAAACACTGGGGAGATCAGTGTCAAGGCAAAAGAATACATCCATCTCACAAAAGCACTTAAGCCACTTCCTGAAAAATTCCACGGCATTACTGATGAGGACGACAAGTTCCGAAAAAGATATCTCGACATTATAATGAACCGCGATGTAAAAGAAATTTTCTTGAAAAAACAAAAATTCTGGAGTACAATCCGTAATTTCCTTATTGAAAATGACTTTCTCGAGGTAGAGACACCGATTCTTGAGACTTCTTCAGGTGGCGCAGCAGCTACACCATTTGCTACCCACCACAACGCACTGGATATAGATGTCTTTTTAAGAATTTCGATGGGCGAGCTCTGGCAGAAGAAACTCCTGGTAGCAGGCTTTGAAAAGACGTTTGAAATTGGAAGGCAGTTTAGAAATGAAGGTATGAGCCCTGAACATCTTCAAGATTATACTCAAATGGAGTTCTACTGGGCGTATGCCGATTTCAAAATGGGCATGGAATTTTGTAAAGATATGTACCGTCGAGTGACAAAAGCGGTTATGGGTACATCCAAATTTAAGACTCGTGGCTTTGAAATAGACATGGATGACGAATGGATCATCTACGACTTTGAAACAATCATCGAAGAGAAAATGGGCATCAATATTTTCAACACAACCAAAGAAGAAGTCATAGCCAAACTCGATGAGAAAGGTGTCGAATACGATCCTAAATCAGGTTTTTGGAGATTGGTCGACATACTATGGAAAGTTGTAAGAAAAGATCTTTCCGGTCCTGGATTCCTCGTTGGACAACCGGTTCAACTCAATCCACTTCCAAGAAGGCTCAAAGAAGATGAAAGAAAAGTGGCTCAAATGCAAATCATCCTAGCAGGATCAGAAATGGGCAATGGATACACTGAGCTCAACAATCCACTCGACCTTGAAGAACGTTTTAAAGAGCAACGTTCAATGGGAGAAGCTGGTGACGAAGAAGCTCATGATCACGACGAAACCTTTGTAGAAGCTCTCCGCTACGGGATGCCTCCAGCATTCGGTTTTGGAGTGTCTGAAAGATTTTTCTCAGTCATGATGGACCGTCCGATTAGAGAGTGTGTAATGTTTCCGCTCATGAAGCCGAAGTCATAAAAATTATATTTAAAAATTAAAGGTGACAGCCGCTACGTTATTACGAGCGGCTGTCTTTATTTATTTTGATCATGACCGATTCCTTTAATGCAGGTATATCATATAACTTATCAAGCTCATTACAGGTATACGTATATTTGATCATATGAACGTCTTTTGAGTCAGATCCTTCTCGTATAATGTCTTCCCATTTTTTCTCTGAGATTACATGGCTACTTTCCTGAATAGTCAAGCCTTCAATAGTCAACAAATGCGTGATGATGCATGTTGTCATTATATCGAGAATCTCATCAAAATCTTCAAAGCGATCCTTTAAACCGATTAGCGCTTGAAGTCCAGTTATGCAGTGAAGAATTATTATATTCTGATAATGGTCATGCATTGGTATTAAAAATCCCAATAATGTTCGGATCTTCTCTTCCTCACCGCCTTCAATGACAAACCCTTCATTCAAATAGTTTTGATCATTATACATGGCCTTGATCTTTTGTCCGGTAGATGGATTGGATTCCATTAATTTATTAATATAAGGGTCATTCATCAAAGCTTTCATTTGATCGTTGAAATCAGAACTCTTGATCCTATTTTTAAATTTTTTTGCTTCTTTATAGCCAGTCACATAATACGCCAGTGCTCTGGCAACCTCTTCTTTAAGCCCCTTGTCTACTTTAAATCCTTCAACAGCATAGAAAAGTCTAATTGTTGTATGAAAAAGACCAGAAGATATACCATAGGGATATCGATTTAGTGTTTTTCTGATCACCTCATCTAATCCTTCCGTTTCAATAGCTTCAGTCACTCTTTCTAGACAAGGTTCGTATGATTTCCTTTTCCCAAGACACTCTTCGATGGAGTCAACCTTGGTATAGTGACTATCCACTAAATTAATTTTAAAATTCTTAACATAATACTCTGAGTATGACTTTATCTTTTTAAAGTCTTTGCTCAAATGATACAGTGCCAATTGTCCCATAGGTAAATGATTAACCAGTTCCCGCATATATGGCGTATAGGGCTTTGCATATTCATTGACTAATTCGCTTATGTACATCGTAACACCCTCCTTATTCAATCATCTGTTTACCCATGAAATACAAATGCAAAACATCCGCAACTGAAAAACCGCCATATCCCTAAGTACGGATATGGCGGTAACTTGTCATTTCATGATTTTATATTGACTTCTACCATTGCGTTTGGCTTCTATCAAAGCCTTGAAACTTTGATCTTTCATTTGGGCCACGTGCACTGGTTTTACGGTTTCTGTGATTCCACATGAAACGCTAATTTGTCTTCCACATCCAATGGAGGCAAAATCAAATGACCCTATTGCACTAAAAATACTTTCGACACTCTCGATTACTTTTAAATGATCCGCATTTTTTAGGAAGATACTGCATTCGTCTCCACCCAAGCGGGAAATCAACATCTCATCGCTTATTTTTTCCATTGATTCTTCCATTTCACGAACGATCATAGAAAAAACATTTAATATGACAGCATCTCCGACATCATAACCATCAAAATCGTTGACATGCATAAAGTTATCAATATCAAAAGTAATGAAATGGTAAAGATCATTTCGATCCTTATCCAAAACTTCTTCCATTTTTTCCATGAATACATCCCTGTTCATAAGTTGCTTTAAATCTACCTTTTCCACCATCTTTTTCTGACTTTCAACACTCATCATAATACTCCCTTCTAAATCCAATAATTGATTGATAGAAGGAAAAGAGCTGGGGGATTGTTTTTCAAGGTGTAATATGGATCTTTTAAGCAATAGAAGACTCGATTTGATCACATCGGATTCTTTGGTCAGTTCAACCTCTCTGTCTTTCAGCAAATCTAAAAACTCTAATAAATTTACAGGTTTGCTCAGCAGTTCCTTTATGGTCGACAAAGTGAATCCAAGGTCTTTTAGAAATTGAATCTTTCGAAGTTCTATCATTTGATCTTCACAGTAATACCTGTAGCCATTTTCTTCATTTAAAGCTATAGGGCTGAATAGATCAAGCTTGTCATAATGTCTCAACATTCTTTTTGAAATTCCAGAGCGCTCTGAAAATTCACCAATCAAATAATTCTTCACCATAATACACTATCTCCCACGTACCTTTTTCCTATATCTTGAGTATAAAGGCTGACACAATGTCAAGGTCAAGATATATTCCGAAATTAAACAAGACGACCTTTTACTTTCCTCATCACAGCTTTCTTGTCCGCATGGAAAATATTATATATGGTCCTAAGCATGACAGTATCATTTCTGACATCATGATGTATGAGTTCAGAATCATCCGTAAGCACCTCATAGACCTTTTTCAAACTGGGTCTGAACGAAAGATTGCAAAACTGTACGAACTCATCCTGAAAATCAACAATGTTGAACTCAAGTTCTCCTGCAATCTCGATACTATTTTTATAAATGGCCTCAAGGTCCACATTTCCCCAAACATAAATAATGTCGTCCTCACTGGTATTATCAATCATCACTTCATAAAGTTCATCAAAACAAGGTTTTGACAATAAATCTTCTCTGGTGATTCCAGTGAGAGTAGTACAATATGGTGAGACTTCAAACGCCTCGTCATAAGGTCTAACAAAACTTGTCAGTTCATAATGATCATCTTCAGCCAGTAGACAGATTGCAATAATTTCATCTTCATATGCGAAATCCTCGTCACATAGAAATTCTAAATCCATAAAATAGGTATTCAATATTTGCCTCCTCTAATACACCAGTTCAAGACCAACGCCAACTTCAGCAATTTCAACTACATTTGATAGTGCGATTTTTGATTTAAGATCCGTGCAATGGCAGGCATGAATAGATTTTATATTTGATTCTTGAAAATATTCTAAAGTTCCATTCAACTGTATATCAGTTGGATTTTGCAAATGAAATCCCCCCACCACATCAAAAATGCGGTCGTCCCCACAGACTTTCTTAGCATAGTCCATTATGTTGCAAATACCAGAATGTGAGCATCCAGTTATAATTACTAGTCCATTTTCCGATTTGTAACAAAGAGCACTGTCATCCAAACTAAAATCATCTTTGGGGTTATTGTCAATTAGTATCTTTCCGATACTTTCTTTGGATTCAAAGTCATTTAAACGTGGAATCTGTCCAAGAAAAACTAGATTTTCAGTGACCCAAATAGGTTCTTTGGTAAGATTGTCCTCCATATATTTGAATACTTTGTCCGCACTGACGTTCATGCCAAATTCGTCCATATCGTTAAACGCTCTCGGCACAAAAATATCCGGATGAGCGATGAGGCTTGGTCTTTTATATGTTCGACCTTCCATAAGCGTTTCATTAAAGCGCTTGAGAAGTGGTTCCATCCCCCAAGTATGGTCGAGATGACTATGACTGATCACAATCGCATCGAGGTCTAAAAAATCGATCCCCATTTTGCTGCCATTTTCTAAATAAGCATCACTGTAACCTAAATCAAATAGCAGTTTTTTACCCTCGCATTCCAGAAAGTAACATACACCAGGCTCCCCCAGAAAATATCGATCAACAAGCGTGTTGTTATCTATTAGTACTTTGATTTTCAAATTTTGCCTCCTTGAGTTCTCTCTCAATATTTAAGGGACATATTACAATTTCTTCTTACATTATATAATATTCTATTTTAATAGGCATCAATTTGTGATACAATTTTCAAAGTTGTTTAAAAAAAGGAGTTGTAAAACATGAAAAATGCATTAAGCAAATGGAATCAATTAAGTTTGGTTAAAAGAATTGTGATTGGTCTTATGATTGGTATAATCATGGCTGTAACAATTCCAGAACAAGCAAAACCAGTTGTAATATTGGGGTCACTTTTCGTAGGAGCATTAAAAGCAGTCGCACCTATGTTGGTATTCTTCTTAGTTATGTCTGCAATCTCACAGCACAAGAGTGGACATAAAACCAATATGAAATCAATTGTATTTCTTTATTTGATGGGCACTTTTTTGGCAGGGCTAGTTGCTGTTTTAGCGAGCTTTATGTTCCCAGTTACATTGCAACTCGTAGAGGGTGCTACTGGTGTGACACCTCCAGAAGGCGTTATTGAGGTATTAAGAACACTTTTGATGAATGTTGTTGATAATCCTATCAATGCACTGGCAAATGCGAATTACATTGGAATATTGGCGTGGGCTTTAGTTCTTGGTTTAGCACTAAAAAACGCTCCAGCATCCACCAAGGTAATGATCACAAATTTCTCAGATGCTTTATCACAAGTGGTAAGATGGGTCATTAATCTTGCACCGCTTGGAATTATGGGACTTGTATTTGACGCCGTATCTACAAATGGCCTTGAGTCATTTAGAGAATACGGACAATTGCTTTTAGTATTGGTTGGATGTATGGCATTTATGGCACTTGTGGTCAATCCACTGATTACATTCATCTACATTCGTCAAAACCCATATCCACTAGTTTTTAAATGCTTAAGAGAAAGCGGCGTAACAGCATTCTTTACTCGTAGCTCAGCAGCAAATATCCCTGTTAACATGAAGCTATGTGAAGATTTAGGGCTCGACAAAGATAACTATTCTGTATCAATTCCTTTAGGAGCAACTGTCAATATGGCCGGTGCTGCAATAACTATTTCAGTATTGACACTTGCGGCAGTCAATACACTAGGTATTCCTGTAGATTTACCAACAGCAATCATATTAAGCGTATTGGCTGCGGTGAGTGCTTGTGGAGCATCAGGAGTCGCTGGCGGATCACTGCTTCTTATACCACTTGCTTGTAGTTTGTTTGGAATTCCAAATGAAATTGCCATGCAAGTTGTAGGAGTAGGATTTATTATTGGAGTAATTCAAGATTCATGCGAAACTGCTCTCAACTCATCAACTGACGCATTATTTACTGCGGTTTCGGAATTTGCCAACTGGCGTAAAGAAGGAAAAGTCATTGCTTTTGAGGCAAAAAAATTAGCAGCATAGCATTACACACAATTACAGCCGCTTCGTCTATAATGACGAGCGGCTGTTGTTCTTTACTTTAAGGATTGAGACTTTATAATTACTTTTAAAAGCCCCTCACATCCTTCTATAACATCAGAATAGGTACTATCAAAATCATCTGTATACCATGGATCATCGATATCGCCAGGATGATTGGTATAGTCGAGCAGTTTTGAAATTTTATGCTTCGAATCCTTACCGATAATATCCAGTACTTGATTTACATTGCTTTCATCCATACAGACAATCCAATCAAATTGATCATAGTGACTTTTCCGAAATTGTTGAGATTTTTTAGAACTACTCGATATACCCACTGAATTGAGTTTCTTCTTTGTTCCAATGTGAACCGGGCTATTTTCTCTAAAACTGTTCGTGCCTGATGATTCGATATGAAATTCATGGCTAAGGTGATGTTTCTCAACCAAATCTTTAAATACAAGTTCTGCCATTGGACTTCTACATACATTTCCAAGACATACAAACATAACTTTATTCATAAGTTATAACCTCCACGAGAAACTTTACACCACCGTGCCAAGATGCTATCATGTATACGATAGATAATCACTATTTAGAAACGGAGATGACATTTGAGTAATTTGGTTTTAATTTTAATTATGCAACTTTTCTACGTGCCCATGTTGGCACTTAGAACCATCTGTATGGTGAAGAAGCTGACTCTATTGACGACCATTTTTGGAGTCTTGGAATCTTTGATTTACGTTTTTGGACTGTCACTGGTACTAACTGGCGAACAATCCATTCTTGAGATGCTCGTATATGCTTTTGGATTCGGGATAGGTTTGATTGTTGGCATCTATGTTGAAAATAAGCTTGCTATAGGCTATACTTCTGTGATTGCAAACATAAGAGAAAAGAACATGGCACTAATTAACCACCTCAGAGAAAACGGTTATGGCGTCACTGTCTTTGAAGGTGAAGGGCGAGAAAGTTCCAGATATAGACTCGATATTTTAACAAAACGATCGCTTGAAAACGAACTTTTGGAAATTATCAATCGCTTTGAACCGAGTGCTTTTATTATTTTCTATGAACCCAAACTCTTTAAGGGTGGATATATTTTAGAAATGATGAAGAAAAGGATATCAAGGAGATAATCCTTTTCTTTTTTCATATTATAGCCTCTTCAAGTTTTTATTCTTCCTGTGCAATTGCACCACCTTTCTCACTATCAATCCTAAGATCACTAGTGACAGAATAACCAATAACGGAATTCCAATAAAAATCAAAAAATAGATATTTTTATCCAATGCATTCTTGAATTTATCCGACGTTGTGATTTCTTCCTTTTCATAAAGTGTGAAACTAAGATCCTCTTCAGGGAGAGTCTCGAAAGTTCCAACATAAGTTCCATCAGTCTCCTTGATTAA
>JAIOSU010000015.1 GCA_021107455.1 Clostridiales bacterium
ACCTTGGACTTGGTGTGTACATTTCTGATGCCTTACACGAATAAGATTTTTTACTGGAGGTACATGAAATCAAAGCAATTTTCATCTAATCACCTTCCTCATATAATAGTCATGTAGCTCAAATTGCACTGAAAATGCCTGCGCAATCAAACTCAGCTGCTACTGTTTTTAGTATAGCACTTTGAATTGCAAGAATATTCTGCAAATTGAACAAAAAAATAAAGATCTCAAAAAAATATGAGATCTTTGGTCAATTTTTGAATTTGCAATTTTGAATATCTACGGATTCACTCATGAAGATTATCTATCCTTTCTCATGAGTAAGTGTTCTTTTACCGCCGTTACCGCCGCTTGGTACCGCGTACCATTTTCATCCAAATAACAATTCTAATGCCTACAACAGTTCAAAACACTATATCTTTTTTCGAGTTACCGCCGTTCCCGCCGCGTTGGTACGTGGTACCCACAGTCTCATAAATAAGTGCTCTTTTGCCGCTGTTAGTTACGCTTGGTATCGCATACCAACTTAATTTAAATAATAAATCCAATGCCTAAGAGAGTTAAAAACACTATACCAATTTTCAAGTTGCTACCGTTACCGACGTATTAGTACGTGGTATACATAGTCCTATTTTGATCTATTTGCTTTTGTCACTTCATTTTTAATTCTCTCTATTAGAATCTCAATATTTGTCTATAGCTTTCGCTCTGATCTTCGATGATCTCAATTTCAGATCAAAAAACAACTTCCCGCCCATAATAAAAAGTTATCAACTCCCATTCTAAGTCACCAATTTTTTTGGATAAAATCAAAATCCTCTTTGTAGGATTTTATTCAGGTGTAAGATGCTTTGCCATTTAATTTCCATTTTCTTTTAAAACCGATTAATTCTTATAGTCATAGAAGGCACACCTCATATATAATTCATGCTTTATTTATTCTTTTTTTAGTAGCTTCCTTAATTTTACGCTCTTCAATTTTGGTAATGTAACTGTCTGCTTTGTTAGAATAACTGGATCCCCTTGATTTCTTTATTTCCCGCACAATTGCCAAAGCATCATCATATCTTTTGGCTTTAATATACAAATCAGGTAGTCTGAACATCCATCCTGAGCCTTCGAACTTGGGACCACCAACCTTCCATATTTCCTCCCAAAAATTAATAATCCAATCAAGATTATTATCTGCAGCATATTTCTCATCTGCAGTCTGAACCGCTTTTATCTGCTTGTCCTGACTTTTCAACTTTCTATAGCCTTCTGGGTCTATTACTTTCAGTTCCTTCATAAAGGTTTTATTGCTCTCTTCATTTCTTTTGTCGATTATGTTGTTTTTCTTCTCTATGATTTCCATGTAATTATTTTTTTCACCGTTACCTAACAGTATATTTAAATCCCATATGGTAAATGTAGTGTATTTGCTATGACTATGCATATATGGCACATAAGCATTCTCTTCAAGTTCAGATTTACCTAAATTTGTTAGTTCGTATTTACCAGTCTTCTCATTAATTATAATGAAACCACGTTCCACCAGTGAATCGTAAAAAGAACCCACATCACGAATGCCATATTTGTACCACCAGTACCCAGGATATCCACTCTTAGGATTAGGATATTTCTTACAAAAGTGTAGCATTAGTATTTCTGGAACATACAAACCATTATTAGATGGAATAGATATTTTCTTTCTCTTTTCAAAGGATACAACTTCATTTTCAAAAAGTGTTCCCTCTTGCGACTTCATTGTATAATACGAATCTGCCTGATAATATTTCTTTTCGGATTCTGGTATAGCAGCTGTCTGCTTTAATAGTGTTTCTTTAGCTATATATGCTAAAGTCTCCTTCTTAATTTTATTCATAAATATTTCAAATAGTCCCATTACATCGCTCCTCAATATTGATTCTTTTTTAATCTCACATGATCACAAGTCAATATCTTTTAAACGCCGCTTGGTAACGGATACCAAACTCATCCAAAAAACAATTTCGACGCCTACAACAGTTCAAAACATTATATCCTTTTTCGAGTTACCGCCGTTCCCGCCGCGTTGGTACGTGGTACCCACAGATATCTTGGCAGTTTCATCTCGCAAACGTGGTCCTTCAATTTTATGGACCATGCCATCCACACCCGCAACGCCGTACATTTCGGAATTAGTTGGATTTACAATAGCATCAACATGCATTTTAGTTGTGTCGTATCTTACGATTTCAAATGCCATGATAGCACCTCCACAGTTTTAATGATTTAATGATATTAATGTTATTATTACAATAGCTCATGTTATAGAAGTGGGTAATAATTTGACTAATGGGTTACACTAATAGGAGTAAGTAGATCTGTTACAGCAGGTTTGACCACTTGATAATCAAAATCGATAGAAATTACTTTTTCAACTTTTCTATCCTTATTTGCAAACCAAACATTAATCTTATCTACTGTTTTTAGCGCTTGAATAAAATCAATCTGACGTATTTGATTATTAGCAGTTATCTCAGCAACATATTCTAATTCCTCAGAATTACACAAAAATTTAAATTTCAAGAAAAAATCTTTTCCAAAACCATTTGGGTTTACCTCAGTATAAGTAAACAGTTCAAGATTAACATGATTACCTAAGTGATTGATTTTCGTAATGCTATTATCATCAACAATTACAAGAAATGATATTATCGGTATTCCATTATTTTGTTTTGTCACTGATGTTATCATTACGTTCAATGGAAAATCTTCTAATCCCGGAAATATACTTTTCATTAGTGGTTGTGTATCAGAAATTGGTCTCATTATTCCTCCATAATTGTTTATTAGAACAGGATTTATGTTTTACCTATAAATAGAATTTAAAAATCTCAAATCAGCTTTCCACGTGTCTATAGCCCGTGAGTAATCTTTGTTAGAATTTTTTCTAAGCTTAATCTGCCATTCTATATGCTTTACAACTTGTCTATAGCCTAGAACCGGAATTGCTTTTTCGATTAAAATCTGACGTCTTTTCTTTAAATCTATTTTTGTTGAGTAACCCATTTTTATTAAATCTGATTCTGTGTTCCAATTGTCTGTTATTACTATTGATTTTTTCTCTTTTGAAAGCCTCTCCCAAAATTCTTCAAATGCTTCATTTTCTTTTTTATCGTTTAACTCTTTATACTGGAAAATTGTAACTTCTCCAGGTATTTCACTTTTAATACACTTATTTATATAGTTTATTCTGCAAGTTGGACAATACAATAAGTCAACTTCCTTAAACTTATATTTTGAGGTCTTTCCATCAGAAATTTGAGGTCCGTACTCTAATTTGCATTTTCTAATTTGAAACTCATTTCCGTGAACAAGACAGGAAAATCCGTCTGTGAAGCCAACCATGGAAACAATAGGTGGATTTGAATCCTTTTTCCTCTTTAATTGCGTCAATAAGAGTTCATGAGAGGCAGTTTCAACTGGTAGATGACTATCTTTTTTTGATATTAAATCATCAGCTAAATCTATTATTTTAATTTCGAGATCATTCCAAACATTCACAATTTCAGATGCAAGATTTGGTTGTGATACGGCTGATTTTATAATTTCATATACTTTAGTGAAAGTATTCTCTCGAATTTGATATTCAGTTTTCAAAAAATCATCATTCAAATATTGAATTTTATTTAACTGATTGTAGATGAGTTGATATTCTTTGCTTAGGTTTAATATCGGTTTAAAAGAATAATCAAAAATTGTATCAAGACAAATTAGCTCAAGAATTACTTTATTTGTTTTCTTTTGATCCGAGTTAAAATGCTTTATTACACTATCTCGCACGATGCTATATGCATCAAAATTATGCTGATAAGTAAAAATTCTTAGACAAGTCATTAAATCTTCAATTGCGCACATGTATTCTAAAATGTTATTTATAATAATTTTTGAACTTTCTTCAATAAATCTAGTGTCAATATCATCTATTTTTTTATCTAGAAGTGTATTGTAAACAGCCAAAATCAACTCGAACTCATCAACATCTTGAAATTTTAGCAACTTCAATATGCCATTATAATAACCCGTCAAATTGTCACCATTTGAACTTTCAATCACTGTTTTACAGCTGAGTATGATTACATCACCTGCTAATGAGATATCATAATTAATTAGACAAAATTGAATGATTTCAATTATCTCGTCAACCGTTTTATTATGCCAATCCACTGAAGAAATATATTCTAACTTCATGTTTTCCGCTTCAAAATATTGTTCAAAGAATGTTTCACTGATTGTGTTCGACTGGCCTGGATGTTTACTCGTGTTTTGAGAGTTAATAATTATTACATTTTCCAAATTCTTAATTTTTTCATAAGCTTGATTTAGTTCACTAGATAAGTTCTCGATCAAATTATCTTTGTTTTTAATCGATTCTTTTAATGTTCTAATTTCTGAGTCAACTTCTAATTTCAACTCATTAAACGCAACTTCTAATTTATTCATAAATCCACCTATATAAATATTCTATGTGTATTCTTTTTAAAATAAGTCATTATGTTGATAGATACAAATTTAGTATAATCCAAATAAATGAATATGTACACTTATGGCTAAGATAAACTGCATGATTCTTGGCCTGTATTTCATTAATTACTGCATTTGTGTTCAAAAAACTATATCCGTTTTCGTTTTACCGCCGTTGCCGCCACATTGGTACGTGGTACGTGGTACCCACAGTTGTTCGATAACACCAATACCAAGTTCATCCAATGCAGTCTGCGTTCCAAGCATTCTTAACGTTGCAAGCACTTTATTTCTTTCTTCTCTCGAAAAATCTATAAATCCGATCTGCAATTGCTTCACCTCTTAATTTGTATTTGCTTTCGCTTTTCAGTTCAACTATCCAAACCTTTTTCCTGTCGTTCTACTGATCAATTGACAAAACTCATCCCATTCATCTGGAAATTTGTTATCACCCCTAATCATGATCTTGTCATCTTTCTTGCTGATTTCAATCCCCCATTGTGTTCCGTCACATATGTCTAAATCCAAATACTCAGAATCCCAATCCATGAGTTTCAGATTTTTAATCGTATCGATAAAGTCATTTAAAGTCTTTTGTCTGATAGTTTTTTCAAATCTCTTATCAGATGTGACATAAAAAAATCTCCAAGAAAGTCTTCTAGAGATGAAATCAAGCTCAACTTCATAATTTCCAGAGAAATAGCCCCCAACATCAACTTTTATACTGACAATATCATTGTAAACATCACTAGATTCGTCCTTACTTTTACTCTGATTACATTCCACTATTTTCAATCTCCTTTAAAGACATACCGTCTTTTGTTTTCCATTCTGTTAATCCATTAGCATGTCCACCAATAACAAAAGCTGCAGCATAAGAAGGACTTTTAAATAAAATATCTTCTTGCAATATTCCATTCCCATCTACTTTTGCCCTTTGTCTTTTCTCTTTTATTCCTGGAGGTATACTATTGGAATCAACAGTTTCTATAAAACTACCTTTTAACACAACAAACCCTTCATTCGTTTGTTTACAACTCGCTTCTACGATAATACCACTTTTACGACTTTTTCGTTTTAAGTAAAGAAAAATATCATCTTTATCAAGTGACTCAATCACAATTTGAGGTTTATCTGCAAGTGGTTCGAAAAGTTTGTGACCGAGTGTTCCCATCACAATTTTTGCATTATCAATAAATTCTTCCAATTCACTTTCTTTCTCTTCTGTTATGTTTCCCAGAGTTGGATCATTTCCATTTTTAACAATGTATCTATTGGCATCAATAGCCATCCGGCAGAATCGATTTTCTAAATAGCTTATTTCAGTTGGGCCAAAAGAATTGTTTGATGTAGTAAAAACAACAGCCTCTGTCCAATATTCTTTTTCTGCATTACGTTTGTGTTCAATCAATCTACACAATATTCCTTCACCATTTTTCCGAACTCCAGCTTGACCAACATATACGACTATGTCATCAGTTAACTCAGAGGTTCCGAACAAAAAATAAACGCCACTTTGAGATAAGTCATCTCTTCCTTTGCACTTGTCCAATTCAGTTCTAGGAATTTTATAGGCAATTCCCGTCCAATTAGCCAGAGTGCATTTAATCCTACCATTTGGTAATCCATCCATTAAAAAAAGATTAATGCTTTTCCCACGTGGTGCCATTATTGTAACCTCCAATCAATTTCTTACTTAATTAATTTTCTTAATAGAAAAGTATCTTAATCTTTTACTCTGTCATTTTTCATTAATGTACGGTTACATTGAAATCAGTGCGTTCTTCTGATAGTTACCACCGATATTGCCGGAGTGGTATATGGTAATCATTGTTTTTCTTATTGATGATTAAAGGAATGCTTAATGCATTCAGTACCGATCCAGCTGTAATTGCCACTCTGAACAAGGGGCTGGTCAGTACATAGTTATTGCCACAACCGCCGCTTGGTACGTGGTACCCATTTTATTCCCCTTTTTCGAGTTGCCGCCGTTACCGCCGGGGCGGTACGTGGTACCCATATTGTACCCACAGTTTTTCAAAATCAGCTATCTAAGCATTTTACTAGTTTTAATTAAATAGTAACACTAGGTCAAGTGGTTTACCTTTATCTATTTTACTTAAATCGATATAACTCTATCACCGCATCATTTTGGAAAACATTTAAACTAATATTCCACCCCACCATGCTATTTCCACCAATAATTAGCAGAATTGGCTCAGGACACTTAAGTCTTTTATGTCTAGACAACTCTTTCATTTGTCGCACATCTGTTCCACTTGGTTGTGATGAGTTATTTGGATGAAAGTGCCATTCTCCTAAATAATATTCACCCGATTCATCCCATTTCTTATTTAATACATCAATTAACCCTTTTATCCCTCTTTTGAAACTCATCTTTCCAATTTTTGAGTCACTCGGAGCTTTACTCACACTTCTAATTACAGCAGTTCTCATGTCATCATTATATTTCCCGATTAGTATTCCTCCGGTCTCATAGTTTGAAGATTTATTACATTCTAAGAAACAATCTTCCAACAAACTTGAATCTATTTCTACTGTAAATTCCTTATTATCACTAGCATAAGTAAATTTACTCATAATCATTATCCGCCTCTCTATATCCCAAAAAGTAGCCCTCGTCGTTATAATATTGATTAAAGACCTTTATTATTTCACGATCTTGATTGAAATCAATAAAGTTCTCCAGTCCTTTGATGAAAACACTAACAGCTACGAGAATATCATCTTGCCTTGCAGGAAATAGGGGGCTCCAGCACCCCACACCATCTCTTGGAAAGTTGAAATCTTTATACTCTTCTCTTTCTAAATCCAAGAATGAGGAAATCCTATCAAAGAAGTTATTAACTCTTAAAGCATTTGACTTTTGAAATAAAATATATAATCGTTTGGCTGCAAGACCAATAGAAACAGATGCAAACACCTTCGCTCTCTTAAACTCCATCATACTCATATCTAAGAGAACATTATCCTCTCCTGTACAATCAATAATAATATCGTATTTATCAATTGATTTATTATCATTTACATCCAAAGAGAATTTAGTATCACTGGCACTTGCAATAGAATTTGGATTCAATCTATGCAAATATTCCACTAACTCTTCTGACTTCGATTTATTTATTGATAATAAATCAAGTGAATGACGTGTTAGATTACCAATTTCTAGTATGTCAAAGTCTTGAACATGAATATTATACACTCCAGCTCTTGTTAAAAGTTCAGCAACAGCTGCTCCAACTGCACCAGCTCCAATAATTAAGATTTTCATAGTTCTCAGTGATTTGTTAACTCTTCCACGATTACATATGTCATTTTCATTCCAATTCTGTGAAACTACCCAATCTAACTTCATATTCATTGTTAAAATAGATAACTTGTCTCGAAACCAATATCCTTTCTCATTCTGTCTAAACCCCTTCAACACATTTTTACCAAATGATAACACAGGAAGTCGAATTGCCTTCCAATGAATTAATTCGTTCTCTCCATTAAAGAATTTTGGAATTGGGAATCCTACTAATAAGAAGTGTCGTTTTCCATCACGGAGCTTATATGCTAACTTCTCTAGAATAGACATTAAGTCAAAATTATATTTACTACAAGCATATAGTAATTCTTCAAATGAATTAGGTGCCTGCCAAAATTTCAATGTTGGTATTCCATTTAATAATATCCAAATTCCCTTACTTAACTCGTTACCTATACCTTCAGGCTCTGAAAAAAAACTTCCCCATTTTACTGGAAAGACTAACTCATTAATACCGTTTCGAAACTCAGAAACTGCAACTATCGAGGGATTCATTTTTTTCGATACTAAATTGACATATCCATAAGTGCATTCAACACTTTCCCATTGCATAAATGAGACAACGTCTTCATTGAATGCTATAGTTTTTAAGATTCTCTCGTTAAAATCTGGTAACTCAAAAGGGTCTGAGATAGCTACTAATTTTCCTGAATTAGCACATATAATCCACTCAATAGCTCTTGAAACATGCCAAAAGACACGGTAATCAGCATCATTTGGTTCCTCATCCTGACCAAAACTTTTTAAAGCATTCATACTTGTATCAAGACACAAATTACCAGTACGCCACAAGCCATTATCAACAACTTGTCCATTATTCGATTGATGATAAAGTGTAATATCAAAGTTATCATTTTTACTAGGGTATATTTTTATCTGCCCCATTGGATATAACTCATCAACAACGACATACCAGTCTGAATGATTTGGTACATATTCGTTGTTTACACACTCAACTCT
>JAIOSU010000262.1 GCA_021107455.1 Clostridiales bacterium
ATGGATTTGGATAACCTTTTGTTCTTGATCATGTTTCCTGGCTTAAGTCCTTCTACAACAATAGTTTGGTTTTCAGCTACTATTGCAGTGGATTGCTTGTGGAGAAAATCCCTTCTGGTATGGGCGATCTTCTCATGCAGAAGTGCTACCTTCAATTTTTCTTTGTTGTAGTTATTGGAACCTTTCTTCTTTTTGGAAAGTCTTCTTTGTGCTTTGCCAAGTTGTTTTTCGTATTTCCTGAAATGCTTAGGGTTGGGGACCATCAAACTCTCTGAGGTTACCAGGTAATCCTTAAGTCCCAAGTCGATGCCGATTTCCCCTGTGGCTCTTGGCATCATCTCAATCTCTGTATCAACGCAGATAGAGATGTAGTATTTGTATGTACCTGTTCTTGAGATTGTTGCATTCAGGATTTTGCCTTTCACTTCTCTGGAGTTTGCGAACTTTACAAAACCCAGTTTTGGCAGCTTGATATGATTGTCCTTGATCTGGATATTGCCATTAACCATTTGGGAGCGATAGCTCTGTTTAGGGTTCTTCTTGTCTTTGAATTTTGGAAATCCAGCCAGCTTCTTAAAGAATCTAGAGTAAGAGCTGTCCAGATCTCTTAAAGTTTGCTGAAGGGAAGTCGATTCCACTTCCTTTAGGAAAGGGTATGCTTTCTTTAGAATTGTGAGTCTTTTAGCATATTCCTTATAGCCAAGATATTTGTCGCTTTTTGACAGGGCTAAAAAATGGTTGTAGATGAACCTGCTACAGCCGATGTTTTTATTGATCAGTTCAGCTTGCTCAATTGTTGGATATATTCTATATTTGTAGGCTCTGTGCATACGAATCAACCCCTTGCAAATATTATATCACAACACAACTCTACGAACAAGTGTTCGTACAAAAAATCAGTCAATTCAACCGCAATTCATCTCCCACCTAAGAGGAAGGAGTATTCTTGCTAGTGATGATAAAACCACGAAAATTGATTTTCGTGGTTTTTCTATTTTGGTTGAATTATCTGGACTATATTGTTGTATAATTGATATGCTCCAGGTACTTTTTATTCTCATTGACAAGGGCGAGAATTCTATAATTCTTTTCCTAAATAATAATCATCAATATTCAATTTGCTAAAGTCTTTCATTCTTGCTTCAAATTGATAATCTCGATTTATCCAGAAACAAACTGCTTTCTTATTGTGAGGATTGGTCTTGACATAGAGTTTTCTTATATTCTCTTTTCTTGCAAAATCTTCTACAAATTTAACTAGTTCAATTCCATATCCTAAATTCCTTGAATTTTCATCAACTCCTAAGAATACTATTTCACCAAGCTCTCCGCCCCCATCAAATGGGTTAGTTTTGATGACTATGTAACCTGAAATTCCATTCATCGTTTCCATGACAAAAATATTAAAGTGTTCTAATTTGAATAAGTCCTCAACAACATTATTTGAGACAATCTCTTTATCTTCATCACCAATCATCATTTCCACTAATTTTCTTATTGAATCTTTATCTTGAATTTTGCCTCTACGTATTTTCATTTGATGATTCTCCAATTTTATCAAATTTTTTTTAATCCTATCAAATTCACTATCATCGAAGTCTTAAATTCAACTCCATTATATCAAAAAAACCTCATCAAAAATGAGGTTTTCTTATAAGTCAAATTATGCCCTTTTTCTAGCTTTTACAAGTAATACCAAACCAACTATGATAGCACCAGCAGGAACAATATTATTCATGATTGTTCCAAGGAATGCAATGTTGAAGTTGGTTGCTGCAAATACAAATGCGGCGAATCCAAACAATCCAAGCGCAGGGAACAGTGGCCATTTTCCGCCTTCAATATTTCGGGTATGGATCAGATAAACACCTAGAAATGCCAAACCTAGAAAAACAAAGAACATATAGGGTGCATTCTCTAGTCGAGATTCAAATTGTGCAAACAATCCCACGGCAATAATGATCAATCCTGGAATCAAAAGTCCTACTTTTCGACTTTCCGATTCTCTTGCGGATAATCCGTAAAAAATCAGAAATGCTGCTCCAATAGCAAGAAGCATAAACTCACCGCCAAGCACACCTAAGTTTCCAAGAAGCATCAATACACCAACACTCACCAATATAAGTCCAATCATACTATTTTTCATAATAGTCACCTCTTTCATCAAATCTTAACTTAATGATATCATGTTTTCATGCACAAACTAGTTACATGACTCATGAAATAAACATGACAAATGTAATGTTATTGATTTATCAGACTAATCACGATAGACTATTTGAAAGTATACAGCTTTTTAAGGAGGTTTTACCATGCTGTTCAAAAACGTATTTCAGTACAAATCTCCAAAGTTTTGGGGGCTTATTTTAGCGACGATTGCTGTCATTGTCATAGGAATTGGTTTGATTTCAAATCCAATCAACACTGACGATTTGCCTGAAGCAACTTCAACCACCGATATATGGAATGCGCGCACACCATACGTCGGTGACAATTCTGCAGTAAGCAAACTTCTTAGTATCATACCAATTCCAGCTGGACTTAAGCATGATAGCATCAAACTCCATACTAACGGTGATGAACGTGGATTAGAATGGATTCTTGTTGACACTGAAGATGCGGGTTATGATGATACTGAGCTCCAAAGAACTGCAATTCTACTCTTCGCATCTATTGAAAATCTGAAAGATATTTATATCACTACAAAAAATTCTTATGAGGACGATCCCACATTTCACTATGACCTTAATTGGGCGGAGCAAATATTAGGCGTGGATGTAAAAAGCTATTATGGCATAAGCCCAGAAAAGCTGCAAGATCTGATTGATCTTACAACATCTAGGATTCCCCTCACAAAGTATAGCATCGCTGAAATGGGACCTGGTAGTGAAGTAATTTCTGAA
>JAIOSU010000175.1 GCA_021107455.1 Clostridiales bacterium
ATCAACGCCATAGTAGTGTTCTGGTAAAATTTGATAAGTACAGTTTGCAAAGTTTACACGAAGTGCTTCTTTGAAGTTGAATTGTACTGTGTAATCATCAAGAGCGACAACGCCAGTAAACTCATCAGTTTCGCCTGCATAATACTCATCATAGCTTACCATGTCTTTTACAGCTGAGCTGTAACGGCCAGTGTAAGAAGGATCAGCGAGAACTAAGTAACTGAATACTACATCGTTTGCTGTAAGTGGTTGTCCATCAGAGAAAACCAAATCTTTCTTCATGTTGAATGTGATGGATTTGCCATCTTCTGAGTATTCCCAGCTGTCTGCTACTACGCCTTCGAATTCGCCTTCGAAGTTTCTAGAGATCAGTCCTTCGAAAACCATATCAACCACGTATCCGTCATATGCTGATGAATAGTAAAGAGGGTTAAAGTTACCTGATGCTTCAGTGATTCCCACTACTAGTGTGCCACTTGGCTCTTCCGCCATCGGTTCTTCTGTTGGTGCCGGCTCTTCTGTGCTTGCTGGCGGTGTCTCTACTACCGGAGTAGTGTCTTCAGCTTTTGGGCTGCAACCTGCTAAAAACGCGGTAGATACCAATACTAAGCAAAGAAATAAAACTAACGATTTCTTCATTCTAAATAATCCTCCTTCTTAAAATTGACGGGTCAAGTGGTAAGCGACCCTATTTATATAAACCCCAAGGTTCATATCTAAAAAATTTTCTATGGATTATTTAATATATTACACTACGATTTTTAACAAATCAAGCAAAATGTTATAAAACGTTCAAAGAATTGTAACATTGATTTAATATCCATTACTAATATATAACATTTTCGACTAAATTGAAATATGTTTTCAGAATATTGCATCACTTGAATCCTTTTGTTACGATTATGTAATAAATTGCGATTGCTACGTTACCCGATTTAATATGTTTTAAATATAATTATCTCAAATGCATATTACGGAATCCGAATTATAACAAAAAAAAATAAAGCACTTCTGCCACAACCCTTTCAATGTACACTGTTAAACGATTATCAAAATCGTTTTTCCATGTATACACCACTTCTGACAACTATGCGTCGTCCACAAGTTTAAGTTATAGCAAAAGTACTTTTATTTATTAATAAATCTTAACAATTTGTTCACACTTATAACATGATCCATATAAGAAGTATGGCAACAACACAGAGAATTCTCGTTGCCACAAGCACTTTCTCAGTGGGGGCATTTCTATTAAACTTCCAGAATTCAGTAATCTTGATGAATAATGATGGATTGATGATTCCAAAAGCCAAAAGTACTGTCATAAATATTTTTCCAACCATTTACGCCTCCTCTAAGTTTGCCAGGTCTATTCTACAGTTACAGATTTCGCGAGGTTACGCGGTTTATCCACATCATTTCCACGGAGTGCTGAGACATAATATGCAAAAAGTTGCATCGGGATAATAGCAAGAAGAGGTGCTAAAGCGTCACTTGTATTTGGAATGTAAAACACTTCATCAGCTGTCTTGTCAATTTGCAAGTGGCCTTCTTTAGCAATCGCAAATACATGAGCGCCACGAGCTTTTACCTCTTTGATGTTTGAAAGCATCTTGTCATACAGTCTATCTTGTGTAGCAAGAGCTACAACAAAAGTCTCATCCTCGATCAGAGCGATCGTACCATGCTTAAGTTCACCTGCTGGAATGGCAAATGAATTAATATAGGATATTTCTTTAAGTTTCAGTGATGCTTCCATCGCAAGATCCGAATCTACTCCTCTACCCATGAAAAACACCTTCTCGTTATTGAATTGTTTGGCAGCCAACTTTTGGATTTCTTCGCTTTTTGCAAGCACTTCTGTAACTTTTTCAGGCAAGGTCTTCATTTCTGCAATCGTAGTTTTGAAATCTTGCTCAGTCAAATTTCCGTTCATTCTTCCAAAATGCATCGCAATAAGATAGAAGGCAATCAATTGAGTAGTGAACGCTTTAGTGGATGCAACTCCAATTTCAGGACCTGCCCAAGTATAGAACAAATCATCCGATTCTCTTGCGACAGAACTTCCAACTACATTGACTATGCTAAGAACTCTAGCACCTTTTCTTTTTGCTTCACGTAGTGATTGAAGTGTATCGAGCGTTTCTCCCGATTGTGATACCGCTATGAAGAGGGTTCTCTCATCGATAAATGGATCTCTATATCTAAATTCCGAAGCAACATCACATTCGACTGGGATTTTGGCGAAAGCCTCAATAGCTCTTCTTCCAACAAGACCTGCATGATAAGCAGTACCACAAGCGACGATGTATATTTTATTGATGTTTTTGAGTTCATCTGCTGTAAGACGAATACCTTCCATTGCAAGATCATCATCAGCGTTCAATCTTCTAAACAAAGTCTCTTTGACACCTTTGGGTTGCTCAAAAATCTCCTTAAGCGTAAAGTGTTCAAAACCTTCTTTTTCTGCCGCATCAATATCCCAAGTCACTTTATAGATTTCTCTTTTCTGCTCTTGTCCGAGTGAATTGTATATAGTGACTTTGTCTTTTCTCAAATCCACAAATTCATCATTTTCAATCAACAATATATCACGAGTGTATTTTAATAGTGCCGGTATATCAGAGGCGATGAAATTCTCATTCACTCCTAGTCCGACAATCAATGGACTGTCTTTTCTCACAGCCACCAAACGATCTGGCTCATCTTTGGCGATGACTCCAATTGCATAAGCACCTTCCATACGATCTGCAGCTTTTCTCACAGCACTCATCAGATCGCCATCATAATAGTAATCAATCAAGTGTGCAATGACTTCTGTGTCTGTCTCGGATTTGAAAAGACACTTTTTATCATAGATCAACCAGTCTTTGATTTCCATATAATTCTCTATGATTCCATTGTG
Source organism: Clostridiales bacterium (assembly GCA_021107455.1). GTDB lineage: Bacteria > Bacillota > Clostridia > Peptostreptococcales > Acidaminobacteraceae > Fusibacter_D. The sequence goes on from JAIOSU010000175.1 coordinate 2,903, forward strand.
AATAACTGCAATCGTCTCGTTGCCATTGGTGTGAGGATGTGCATTGACATCTGATGGTGCTCCGTGTGTCGCCCATCTTGTATGTCCAATCCCCAGACTTGTATTCATGTCCAAATCTATAATGCTTTCAAGATTTGAAAGTCTACCTTTTGCTTTGATGACTTTTACAGCTCCATCAATATTGACTGCGATTCCTGCTGAGTCATAGCCTCTGTACTCAAGTTTTGACAACCCTTCAATCAAGTAAGGTACTGCTTTGTTCGTTCCTACATATCCTACTATTCCACACATATATTTTCTCCTTTATTATGTTTGTTTTCAAAAAATAAAAAGACACCTATCTAGGTGTCTGCAAAATTACGCACTTATAGCCTTGAATCAACCTATCCACTTTGTCCCTCAAATCACTTCAAGGTTTTGTAAGATATTTAACGGTGTTGATTACACCGCGGGGCACCCGCCGAACTTTCGATTAACCCCGCCCTCGTCAACTGACTAGTCAGTTCTGGCGCTTCTATTAAGTTTTAGGTCGCATCACTACATCACCACCTTCCAAAGGAATTATATCATACATACTGCAATATAAACAATGAAATTTATATTACAATATGTATGATCTGTATGAATACTTATTCTTCCTCTGCTTCCCAAGATTTCGATCTAAGTACAGCCTTTTGCCATCCTCTGTATTTTTTATTGCGCTTTTCTTCATCAAAGGTTGGTTCAAAGGTTCTTTCAATTGCGAATTGATCTTTCAACTCCTCTTTGTTTTTCCAAAATCCAACAGCAAGCCCTGCCAAAAATGCGGCTCCAAGCGCTGTGGTTTCTGTCACTTTGGGACTCACTACCTCTGTCCCCAGAAGATCAGATTGAAATTGCATTAAAAAATTATTCACGGTTGCTCCACCGTCCACCTTAAGTCTGCGAAGTTTTAGTCCTGAATCTTCCTGCATAGCCTCTAAAACGTCACGCGTTTGATATGCCAAAGATTCAAGAGTTGCCCTGATGATATGATTTTTGTTCGTTCCTCTCGTCATGCCTACAATTGCACCTCTTGCGTACATGTCCCAGTATGGGGCACCAAGACCTGCGAACGCTGGCACAAAATAAACGCCACCAGTATCCTCAACTTTGGAGGCAAAGTATTCGCTATCCTCGGCTTTTCCAATCAATAATAGTTCATCTCGTAACCACTGGATTGCCGCTCCAGCAATAAATATCGATCCTTCAAGTGCATATTCCACTTTGCCATCCAATCCCCAAGCTATAGTGGTCAGTAGTCCATTTTTGGATGGAACCCGCTTTTCACCTGTATTCATCAACATGAAACATCCAGTCCCATAAGTATTCTTAGCAGAACCTGGTAAGAAACAGGTTTGACCGAACAACGCCGCCTGTTGATCACCTGCACAGCCCGATATCGGAATCTGAGCCCCACCAAATGTTTGAGGATCTGTTTCACCATATATTTCTGATGACGGTCTGACTTCCGGAAGCATCGCTTTTGGAATACCAAGCCACTCCA
>JAIOSU010000026.1 GCA_021107455.1 Clostridiales bacterium
AAAGTCATAACAATCGTCTCCCCAGGCTACAATGGTGAGATGGAGAAAGATGACTTCATCAAATGGTTTGATGGCCTTGGCTATGACAACATCGAAGTGTTACTCGATGAAAATGGCACAATCGCAAAATCATACGGCGTCAGAGCCTATCCAACGTCTGCATACATTGGATCCGATGGCGTTTTGGTAAAAATACTGCCAGGTCATACAGACAATGCCACAATCAACGATACCATTGAGAAAATATACTAAGCAACAGTAGGAAGGAGAACCGTCATGAGAAACATTTTACTTGTTCTTGGGCTTTCCATCATACTTTTGTTGACAGCTTGTTCTACAAAATCAGTGACAACCTCAGTGCCAATGGATTATGACATGGACCAATTGCGAGAAATCTACCTCGCAGGTGGATGTTTCTGGGGCGTTGAAGCTTATATGGAAAGAATCCCCGGAGTCTATGAAGTCACCTCGGGATACGCAAATGGCACCACGGAAAACCCGACTTATGAGGAGGTCATCTACGATGACACCGGTCACGCCGAAACCGTACATGTGACATACGATTCATCAAAAGTAGATCTCACAACGCTGCTCGTCTATTACTTTAAAGTGATTGATCCAACAAGTCTCAACAAACAAGGTAACGACAGAGGCGAACAATACAGAACTGGAATCTATTACGTAGACGATGAAGATCTAAAAGTCATTCAGACCGTCATGGCCGAAGAACAAAAGAAATACGACAAAGACATAGTAGTCGAAGTGATGCCACTGGACAACTATGCACTCGCAGAAGACTACCACCAAGACTATCTCACCAAAAATCCGAACGGGTATTGCCACATAGACCTATCTATAGCTGATGAACCGATCATCGATCCAAAGAACTATGTGAAACCCGACGATGAAACGCTGAAAAAAACATTAACCGACATACAATATGAAGTTACTCAAAACAATAATACAGAACGTGCATTTTCAAACACATACTGGGACACTTACGACAGAGGTATTTATGTCGATGTGGTCACTGGAGAACCGCTTTTCAGTTCAAGTGACAAATACGATTCCGGATGTGGATGGCCAAGTTTCACAAAACCGATTATCGCAGATGTTGTCACACTTCATGAGGATACCAGCTACAACATGGTCCGAATTGAAGTCCGTAGCCGTAGCGGTGATTCTCACCTCGGGCATGTTTTCGACGATGGTCCAAAAGACCTCGGTGGCAAAAGATACTGCATCAACAGCGCATCCATCAAGTTCATTCCTTATGAAGAGATGAGCGCTGAAGGCTACGATTATTTAAAATCTTATATTCAGTGAGGTATGTATGTACAAACTACTTGTAGTGGATGACGAGCCCCTTGTTCGCAGGGGGATCGTCACTCTTTTGGACTATGAACAAATTGGAATTTCAGAAATCTATGAAGCGGTCAATGGCAAGGAAGCCTTTGATCTCTTTGTGATGCACTCCCCTGACATTGTATTGCTTGATATCAATCTACCAAAAATTAACGGCCTTGAACTTGCAAAACTCATCAAAGAAAGGTCACCTAATGTTAAAATTGCAATGCTCACAGGTTACGATTATTTTGATTATGCCCTCAGTGCACTGAAAATTGGAGTTGATGACTACATACTCAAACCCGTCTCACGAGATGACATCACCACTCTCCTGAATAAGCTGATCACCTCCATAGAAAATGACCGTACAACCTTTGAACTCAAAGGTATGATTAAAAATTTACATGAAAGTGAACATATCGATGACGATTCCTATAAAAAAAGTCTGATCCAAATCACAGAAAGAGAACTTGGAAACTCTGAATTCTCACTGACGGCTCTAGCAGATCAAATGGGTTTCAGTCCAGGCTACACCAGTACACTCTTCAAATCAAATATGGGTCAATCCTTTCAGGACTATATGCTCACGCGTAGACTGGAAAAAGCCAAACTCCTGCTGCTCACCACTGAACTCAAAATCTACGAAGTTGCTGAGCACGTGGGGTTTGAAGATGTGAATTACTTTTCTGTGAGATTCAAAAAAATGTTTGGCGTCTCCCCTAAAAACTACTCAGTGAATGTGAGGACATCCGATGACTAAACTCCCCTTGTTTAGATACTTTAAAACCATACGCGTTCAAATCGCAGCCTATTATTTGATTACCAGTATAGTTTTGGTCGCCCTGATGGGAATGGTGCTTTACTATAGTCTGTCTTCGATTTTTTTAAATGATGCCCTAAAAGTGACCACAACCGCAGTCGAGCAAAACGGGAGATCCATAGAGATTTATTTGGACAAACTCAAAACCCTTTCCAATGTGATCAGCAGTGACACTGATACATATGAATATCTCACTTCCGATGATCAGACATCAAGAAATCGAACAGAAGAACTGATGGTCACCATCCTGGAATCTGATCCCTACCTCACCACTGGAATGCTTGTCAGCAAAGACGGACGTATCATCTCCAGTGATGACTCCATGGACATGGGCATCTCAGAGAACATGATGAATGAATCTTGGTATATGAACGTACTCATGAAAAATAACATGCCCGTCTTGACCTCCATCCGTAGACAAAGTTTTTCCATGGACAAAAGCACTTGGGTCATCTCAGTCGGTCAAGAAATCAGCGACTCTGATGGCAACAACATTGGTGTACTCATTTTGGATTTTTCCTATGAAGTGATTGAAAACCAACTGAACTCACTAGACCTTGGCAATAATGGATTTGCTTTCATACTGACCCAAAATGGTGAAGTGGTCTTTCACGAAGATCCAAAATATTTTGAAGAAGAGGCCTATCGAAATAAGCTCGTCGAAATCAGTCAAATGTCAGATGGCTATGACTCTGATATGGCCCTTTTGACCCATCACTATGAACTTGCTGGAACAGACTGGATTCTCGTTGGCTTGTCTTCACTGGACAATATGGATGCGGCACGCAGACAAATTTTTGAGACAATCATCATGGTTGGAATCATCCTATTGATCATTGTACTGGGAAGCAGCATGATTATTGCTTCAAAAATTACAAAACCTATCAGAGCACTGGAAAGTGCAATGAGAAATCTCTCCACTGAATTTTCTAAGGTGCCAGAAGTAGCTTCAGACAGTTACGAAGTGGAAAGTCTCAAGAAACGGTTCAATGAAATGATTATCAGAATCCAGGAACTGATGGAAGGCATAAAGGAAAATGAAAAATACCTCAGGGAATCTGAGATCAGATCACTTTACAGTCAGATCAACCCCCATTTTTTATACAACACCCTCGATACCATAGTCTGGATGGCAGAATTTGGGGACAGCGAAAAAGTTATTGCGACCACAAAATCACTCGCCCAGTTTTTCAGAATCTCCCTCAGTCAGGGCAGTGAAAGCATTACACTTGGCGAGGAGATCGAGCACATCAAACAGTACATGTTCATACAAAAACAGCGATATGGCGATCACCTAACATACGATATCGAATGCCCTGAGGAATACAAGTCCATTCAAGTTCCAAAGATCATCCTCCAGCCTATCGTTGAAAATGCCATATATCATGGGATCAAAGAGCTCGACGGTGTTGGATTCATAAAAATAAGTGCAGAAAAAAAGGAACATCAATTGGTTTTAAAAGTTTCTGACAATGGTGTTGGCTTTGATTCGAGCACTGAGAAAAGCACCCTGACAAAACTCGGTGGTGTGGGAATCGATAACGTAAATAAACGCCTGAAACTCATCTATGGAGACGAATCCGGCGTTCATATTGATTCTAAAGCTGGTGTTGGGACTGAAGTGACAATAATCATCCATGCTTGACTGAACGAACTATTGCTTACGTTTATGCATCCACTAGATCTTCTTCCCAACCGGCACTTAAGATACCTTCAACACACATAATTTCATCAAAAAATTTGGCAGTAATCAACTTTGAGGGCAACTTGAGAGTGAAATATATGTCTCCAAGCCCCTCATCTTCATCAATATCAGTACTCACTTTTATATCTCTTACACTGATGTTGTTCTTTCCAAATATTTGACCGACATCTCCTATGAGTCCAATTCTTTTTCTACAATTGACCACCAATGATTTATAGTTGTTTCTGAAAACTTTTCTCTCGATAAATCCCATACTTTTCAAGGTGATTAAAACAATGACTGTTGTAGCGATCCCCCCAAAATAATATCCGTTGCCTATCGCAAGACCAATACCACCGCATACCCAAATGCTTGCAGCAGTAGTCAACCCATTAATGTTATTGCCATTTCTAAGAATCGTACCTGCTCCTAAAAAGCCTATACCACTAACCACTTGGGCAGCGAGCCTTGCAGGTTCTCCACCTTCACCGCTCGATCCCATCCCATTAAAACCATACATGGATATAAGCATGATCAGTGTAGAGCCAAGAGTTACGAGAATATGGGTTCTGAGACCCGCTGGACGATTCTTGGCTTCTCTTTCCATGCCAACTATACCACCTGCTATAGCTGAAGCAAATAATCTCAGTAATATTTCCTGTTCATGAATCATTGATTATACCCCCTTTAATTTTATATTTTATCCAAGCTTCTTGATGCGATTATATCCACACCCGTTCCCAAGATATCCTTTACAATGAGATCTCCAGAAGTCTGTGGGGCTTGAACAACAATTGTGCCAATGATTTTCATCGCTTCCTTCAATAACGCTTTCGGAATAGGTTCAGATGATTTCACTGGAATTCTATTGATAAATGCGTTTGAAATTGCAACTGTTGATGTCAGTACTCTTGTAGGATTCGTAATTTCTTTTATTGCATAGTCAACACCTCTGTTGCATTTATTTCCATCAATTTTAAAGTCGACTACATTTTGGTCTTCACCAGACACATTCATATTGCAGCCCATAGGACATACTGTACATATTATAGATTTTGATAACATTATTAAGCCTCCTATAGAACCAGTTCAACAGTTATATCATTCATACCGTTCAGTTCGACACCTGTCAGATCCAGAGTCAAAGTTTCCATCTCGCCTGGGGCAACATGTCTTTTTTTGACACTTTTGAGGATTTTACCTTGATGACTCACAACCATTGAAACATCCGAATAGTTGTTGTCCACCCTCATCATCAGCTCGATGGGTTTCAATAAGTTGTCCATCTCAATATGCTGTGGGACAACGTATCTTACACCAGAAATCCCTTTGATTTTGATCTTAGGTCCATTTTGGGGGGATTTACCCTGTATAAATCGTGCAGCATTCACCCCCGCCACTTTACTTTCCTCTGTAACCCAGTCCACAAGATCATGGACATGAACAACATTGCCACATGCAAATATACCTTGTACTGAAGTTTCCCTTGCTTCATTGACCACCGGTCCACCTGTAACTTGATCGAGCTTGACCCCAGCGAGTTTTGAAAGTTCATTCTCAGGAATCAGGCCAACTGAGAGTAAGAGGGTATCGCACTCAAAACGCCGTTCAGTTCCAGAAATCGGCTTATAAGTTGAGTCTACTTCAGCAATTGTCACGGCTTCAACTCGGTCGTTTCCTTCTATCTTCGTGACGGTATGACTCAAGTACAAAGGGATGTTGAAATCATCCAAACACTGTACTATATTTCGCTTTAACCCCCCGGAATATGGCATCAATTCTGCAACAGCAAGCACTTCAGCACCTTCAAGAGTAAGTCGTCTGGCCATGATAAGTCCAATATCGCCTGACCCTAAAATAACTGCTCTTTTTCCAACCATATAACCTTCCATGTTCACAAACCTTTGTGCAGTTCCTGCAGTCAATACACCTGCAGGTCTGGTTCCAGGGACTCTTATGGCGCCTCTCGTCCTCTCTCTGCACCCCATGGCAAGAATGATTGCCTTGGCATCGATCTGAAGCACACCTTCAGTTGAATTGATTGCTGTTACTTTTCTGTCTTCGGTAACTTCAAGTACCATCGTATCCAGCTTATATTCTATTCCCAAAGCATTCAGTTCGACTATAAAGCGTTCCGCATACTCAGGACCGGTCAACTCCTCTTTGAATACATGCAATCCAAAGCCATTATGAATACATTGCTGAAGAATCCCACCGAGTTCTCGGTCTCGTTCGATCACAACGATACGATTCACACCATTTTTCTTTGCTTCAATGGCCGCTGCAAGTCCAGCCGGTCCACCTCCAACTATTACAATATCATACTGTAGCATATCGCTACCTCCCTGCTTCATTGGTTTTGCCTGTTAAAATTACGGATTGGAGGTTATCCTTAACCACCTCAGTAATTAAAATATTCTGCTCTCTGGCAAAGATCTCAATAACCCTAGAAGCACAAAATCCACCTTGACATCTTCCAGATCCTGGTCTTGCTCTTCTTTTGACACCATCCAAAGTGGTGGCACCGGCTTCTCTTCTAATGATATCGATGATTTCACCCTCAGTGATATTCTCACACCTGCAAATAATTTTGCCGAATGCGGGATCCTTACTGATCAGTGCATCCTTCTCATGGCTTGAAAGATCCATAAAATGAATGCTGGGTCTGCGATTATGAATAAAATCCTTTTTAATTTCAGTCCGATCTCTTGTACTGATTATTTGCCCCACGACATACTCCGCAATTGCAGGTGCTGCTGTAAGCCCAGGAGAATCAATACCGGCGACATTGAAAAATCCTGGAGACTCTTCAGACTCACCAACAATAAAATCACCACCCGCCACTTTTGCGCGGATCCCCGTAAATGAAGTAATGACATTTTGAAATTTCATTTCCTTCATGGTTTCTTTAGAAAGATTATTGATAAACGTCAGTCCCTCATAAGTTGTTGCTACACCGTCTTTGTCTTCCACATTCAGCGCAGTTGGTCCAACTAGCAGGTTGCCATGAACTGTTGGTGTTACCAAAACACCTTTTCCTGCTTGGGTAGGACATCTGAATATCACAGAATTGACGAAACTACCCATGGATTTATCAAATAAATTGTATTCACCTGAATTTGGAATGATCTCGATTTTATTTTCATTGACCATGTTGTTGATGTCATCTGAATGGACTCCAGCACAATTGACCACCATTTTAGTTTCCATAAGACCTTTTGTAGTATCCAGTTCAAAGCCCTTAGCGTTTTTAGAGATCCCTTTGACATGACAATTTAAATGTAGTTCGGCTCCATTTTCGAGAGCATTCTCAGTCAAGGCGATTGCCAACTCCCATGGGCCTACGATTCCAGCACTTTTGGCATGAAGTGCCCCAACGACATCATTATTGATGTTCTCTTCAAGTCTAAGCACTTCATCTTTTTCCAGCAACATCATCTCTTCAACACCATTTTTCAGCCCTCTATCATACAGCTCACGAATGGTGACTATGTCTTGATCATCAAATGCCAGTACCAGTGATCCAATTCTTTTAAATGGCACATGCAACTCTTTACAGATAGCTTCATAAAGCTTATTGCCTCTTACATTAAACTTGGCTTTTAACGACCCTTCCTCTGCGTCATATCCTGCATGGACAATCGCACTGTTGGCTTTCGTCGTTCCATTGGCCACATCATTCGATTTGTCAATCATTGCTATCTTCAGGTTGTATTTGGACAACTCTCTCGTGATAAAAGAGCCTGTAATTCCTGCACCCACAATCACAACATCATACATAAACCCACTCCCACCTCTCATTATTTCATTGCATTTCATGGTATAAAAAAAGAGCAGTGCTAATAAACCTTTATTTCAAGGGTTACTCACACGGCTCTCCAATTCTCAGCCTTAGAATATTCAGTTATAAATTCCAAAGATTCTTTTTACTAGTTGAAACGCCAACCGCTCCTGCTTGAAGCGCATCTTTTATATCTTGCTCGTTATCGATAAGACCACCTGCGATTACCGGTATGTTCATTTGACCCGTTATGCGTCTAATGACGTTTGGCATTACTCCAGGCATCACTTCAATCATATCCGGTCTCATGGTTTTTATACTTTTCAAGGTCATTTCATACGACTTGTTGTCGATTAGAAAGAATCTTTGGATCGTAAAAATACCTTTGCTCGATGCGGCTTTAATATGACTGCTTTTGGTACTGATCACGCCATCAGGATCAATCACTTTGATGATATAATCAAGAGCTTTCGAATCCCTACCGATTCCCTCAAGAAAATCCATGTGAATGATTGCATTCTTACCAACTGCTTTGATCTTCTCCACCAAAACTTTAGCATTAAATATATCCGCACACAGTAAGATAATTGATCCGGCATTTGACCTTAGTGCTGCGTCCAAATCTTTTTCTGTTTGGACTGCTGCAATCACAGGACTTTTTTTAACTTTATTGATCGTTGATTCTTTCATAGTGGAATTCCTTTTCTGATCAAGTATCTTATCACACCGAATGTGTTAGCGCTTCTCCAAGCTCTCTAACAGAATTGAATACATAATCGGCCATCACCTCTGAATTTTCATAATCTTCTGCAGTGGTCTCACCGCTCAGTACAAGAATTGAAGTAATTCCAGAATTCATTCCCAATTTAATGTCTGTATACAATCGATCACCCACCATGGCAATTTCATCTTTATTTAGACTATATTTTTCCATAATAGCTTCCACGATGTGATGGTTCGGTTTTCCAATAATTTCTGGTCTCTTGCCCGTGGATGCTTCAATAAAACTGATCATCGCACCAATATCAGGCATCACTTTTCCACCATCTAAAGGACAGTTGAAATCTGGATGAGTTGCAATGTACTCCACACCTTCGCTAATAAGGTCACAGGCAATCCATAATTTATCATATGTGAGTGTGGTATCGAAGCCTAACACAACAAAATCCGGTTGCTCACTTCGATCACTAATAATCTTAAACCCTTTTTGAATGAATTCTTGCTCCAGATATGGGGTGCCAAGCAAGAAGATCTTGGCACCTTTTTTTCTTTTTTCAAGGTAGATTGTAGTGGCCTCACCGGATGTGAACACTTTTTCCTGATTGACTTCACAGCCGAGTTTGTGCAGTTTTTCTTTGTAAGCTTCACTATTTTTTGATGAATTGTTGGTAAGAAAGATATAGGATTTGTTTTGCTCATCGAGTAAATCGAGAAATTTCAAAGTCCCATCTATCATTTGATTCCCTAGGTAGATTGTTCCATCCATATCGAGCATGAAACATTTGATTTCATTCAGTTCTGTCATTTATTACTCCTAATCCGTTTACTTGAAAAGATTCAGTGTAAAGAGTGCAATGCCTTCTGAGTATGTCAACAACAAAAGTACTGCAATGAGTGCCACGATAAATGGCCATACTTCTTTGATAAAGTCTTCAATCTTTACATTGACAATAGAGCAAACTGTAAACATCATCGAACCAAATGGCGGTGTAAGTCCACCAATCATAATATTGACGATAAAGATCATACCGAAGTGAACAGGATCAATTCCAAATACTTTAACGGCCGGTACCAAAAGTGGTGCCAAGATAACAAGTGCCGCACCGCCTTCTATGAACATCCCTACAAATAAGAGCATGAGGTTGATCACAATCAATAATACGAATGCTGAATCTGTCATTCCCATTAAAAATTCTGTCACCATCTGAGGAATTCTTTCCAGTGTCAAATAATAGCCAAATACTTTCGCACTTGAAATGATGATCATAACGGCACCAGTACTTTTAACAGTGTCCATCAAAATCAAAGGAATGTGCTCAAATTTAAGCTTTTTGTATACAAAGAATCCTACAAATACAGAGAACAATACCGCGATTGCTCCGGCTTCAGTAGGTGTAAAGACCCCAAATCTCATTCCCATGATGATTCCAAACGGTATGAGCAAAGACCAAATGGACTTTATGAACTGACGCAGTATCTCAGAAATTGAAGCTCTTTTATCTCTACTTGGTTTATAATCTCTTTTAATGGAAATGATATACACTGTAATCATAAGGGCAATCGCCATCAATATCCCCGGCATATAAGCTGCTAGAAACATATCTCCAACAGCAACATTGGCTATGATCGCATATAAAATCAAGTTCGTCCCAGGTGGGATTACTGGACTGATTGCTGAGGAAGCCGCAGTTATCGCAGCAGAAAATGGCTTTGAAAAACCTTTTTTCACCATTTCCGGTACAAGGATTTTTGATTGCATCGCAGCATCCGCATTTGCAGATCCTGATATACCACCCATGAGTGCACTGAGGAGTACGTTCACTTGTGCCAAGCCACCTCTGGCAGGACCAACTAGAACATCCGCAAAGTTCATTAATGCTTCACTGATTCCGGAGTAGTTCATTACTGAACCAACCATAATAAAAAACGGAACAGCCAAATATGGAAAAGATTCAACAGAAGTTACAAATTGCTGAATGACGAGTTCCATTGGCATTGTATTGTTGATGAAAATAAAATAAAACAATGAAGAACCCATTAATGCATACGCTATCGGGATATTAAGAAAAAATAAGACAAAAAGAACTATAATCGGGTATAAGGCTTCCATTAATCAGTTTCCCTCCCATTCACATCCTTTTTAAAAAACAATTTTTGTATATGCTGCACAATAAATCGGATGGCATAAAATGTAATTAAAGTAAAAGCAATAATAATTGCAACGTATATATATTTGTATGACACTTCAAGTGCAGCAGTAATTTTCGTTGAGGATGAAACATATCTATAACTAAAATAAAGCATGATTGCAGATAATATTGCGGTTATTGTATGTGTTACCATTTCTAAAATATATCTTCCTTTTGGAGGCAATAATTTCACCAAAACTTCTACTCCAATTAGAGCATTCGTTTTGAATGCACTTGCAAATCCTAAGAAAATAACCCACACAAAAGCGCCAACAGCAATTTCTTCAGCCCAATGAAATGTAAAATTCAGAAAATATCTTGTAAACACGTTCATCATAACAATTAAAGTAGTGATCGATAGAAAAATGCTGCCAAAAAACAGCGCATAATCCTTTCCTACTAATTTTCGGAAGTGTTTCATTTTTACCTCCAGCATTATTTCGTAATTATAAACAAAGTTGGAAAGAGTCAAACTCAATCCAACTTTGAATCTTAATCAAAACTATTATTTCAAGTTCTTTTTGATAATATCCAATTCCTTGATGATCTCATCATAAATTCCAGGTGTCCACTTGTCGAATTTACCAAAGACTGGAGCAGCTGCTTTTAAGAATGCATCAGAATCAACTTCATTGAAATTAACGCCTACTTCTTTCAACAATACTGCATATTCTTCCTCAAGTTTAATGGTTTCTTGAAGATTGTCTTGCATGCCTTTATCAAACTCTTCCATTATGATTGTCTTTTGTTCTTCAGTAAGGCTGTCCCACACTTTTGTGGAAATACTAACTGCAGATACGCCCAAAAGGTGATTGGTCAAAGAGTATTCTTTAACATTTTCATATTGCTTTGTTCCGTAGTATGTCATGATTGAACCTTCAACACCGTCAATTACACCTTGCTGGATTGCAGCATATGTGTCAGGATATGGCATTGACACAGGGTTTGCTCCCATTGCTTCAAGTGTGTAAGTGTAAAGTTGGCTTGTAGGAACTCTTACATTCAATCCCTTCATATCTTCTGGTGAGTTAATTGGAGTGTTGGTCATCATACTTCTAAAACCAAATACCCAGTCCAGTGATAAAACTTTAATTCCAAGTTCTGCCGCTTGATCATTTAAGTTTTTAACAAGATCAGTCTTTGTCATTGCCAAATATTCATCAAAAGATTTATAAAGGAAAGGACCAGTTACAGCATTATAGTCAGGTACATAGTCACCGAGGAAATTGACGCCATCAACTAGAATCCAGTCAGACCCTTGTACAACTTGCTCCATACCATCTTTTCCAATTGGTAGAATACCACCCGTGAAAAGTTGTAATTCTAAAGAACCATTACTTCTTTCGTTAATCGCAGATACAACTTTCTTGAGAGATATAGCCGTTTGCTCGTCATCGACGAACTTAGTGCTGACCTTGATCACTTTTGTTTCAACTACTTCCGGTGCATCTGTTGCCACATTAGCTGTATTACTCGCACAAGCCACTAATGAAAATGATAATGCCAAGACCAGTAAAATTGATAAAAACTTCCTCATTCAAATTTCCCCCTTTTTTTTATGATTCCCAAAACCACATCTTATTGGAACAACAAGCTTTTGGCTTAAGAAATTTCTTATGAATCCAGCAAATAAAATCAGATTTTTCAGAAAAATAGGCAAAAAAAACAACAATGAAACAACACGTCCGAAAACGCAGGTTGTTTATTGTTGACACTCCTCTTCTCCTGTCAGCAATATTTCAATATTAATTCTGAAATACCTAATCTCAATTATCTTGCCAAAATAATTTTAGCATATATGTTTTTTTTTGTAAAGAACAATTGTTTTATTATTATACATTTTGTGGCATAATATAGATTTCTTTTGAGATACTCTATTCAGTTGAGATATATCCTTTCAACCAACCATTATACTCATCATGATACTCCATATTGACCAAATGGCCACCTAAAGATTTAGCCTCTATTGTCACATTTTTTTGAAGGCTCAACCATGAGGTTGATTGATCAAGATATTTATTGATTGCAGTATCATTTGGTGTCTTTAAAAATACAATGGGTGTAGAGGTTTCTTCAATCACTTTGGAATAATCATAATCTCCAAGGAGTTGATGGGACATGACAACAGCTTCTGGATGAGCAGACATAAAAAGTTCCTTAAGCCAGGCCATCTTCTCTTCATCTTTCATGGATGCCTTTACAGCGATATTTACATATCTCTCGTATCCTAGAATTCTGATCAACAATCGATCCATTATGTATATTAATCTTAATGCAAAATGTGAATATTTTAAACTCGGAGTGGTGCCATTAATTATAATTGTTCTTATTAATGTGGGCGCTTGTTTCATGACTTCAAAACCAATGACTCCACCCATGGAGTTTCCTATCCAGATACATTCCTTGATGTTTAATCGACTAAGCAATTGAAGAACAGTTTCACAGTATTTCTGGATGGAATAATCGCTTAGCTGACTTCCGATGGATGAATTCCCATGGCCCTGTAGTGAAAATGCAATCACATCATGATGCTTTTCAAAATGTTGAAGTTGCGGTTTCCATTGATCGAGATTTCCTCCGAGTCCATGGGCAAATACCAGGGTATGATTATTGCCTGTACCACCTCGAATGTATTCAATATCAAATGTTCCAACTTTCATCCTTCTCCGTTCCATGTTTACCTCCACTTTATAAGATCCAGATGTTCTTCCAGACCAATAAGATACTCTTTTTTAACTTTGGGATAATCCGTTTCCAGAGTTACATTTGCCATAAATCTTTGATTGTATGCATCAATAACAAGACTGACATGATCTCTAAGTTTGAAAGATACATTCAACTCTTCATAAAGTGCATTGCTAAGTAAAATGGACTCCTCAATGAGCAATTTCTCGTAAGGTTTGAACCACTCTTTCCCCATTTCACTTTGAACCCTATAAAAAAAATGATAGTACTTGGGATGATCAATCAAGAAATCATACTCAAGCTCAGCATATTTCAACAATTCTTTTACGGGATTCCCACTCTCTGGATTATATGAGTTCATATGTGTCTTTAGAGCAGAAAGGCTGAGTTCCAACAAGTGTGTAAAGAGATGTTCTTTACTGCTGAAATACTTAAATATACTGCCTTTGGCTATTCCTAGAGTTTTTGCCAATCGATTTGTTGAAGCATTTTCGTAGCCGTGCAAGATGAATTCTTCCATTGCAGCGTCAATGACAAGCTTCTGCTTCTCAATTGAAATATTCATAAACGTCTGACTCATGACTTCTCCTTTTGAATGACCATGTGGTCATCGTGTAATGTCATTATATCTTCTCGGACTTCAAATTGCAACAAAAAAAAATACCTGGATCACTTAATCTGATCCAAGTAGATTATTTTTATTCTGGTGGATAGAGTCCATTCAAAAACTCGATAGACTGCACAATCAATTCTTTCAGCACGTCCACATTCACATCATCAAGCTTGTTGATATAGACGCAAGCGGCACCTGATTTATGCTTGCCGAATTTACTCAACAGCTTGTTTCTATCCTCATCACCTGTGGCAAAATAAAGACTGAAATTGCTTTTTTTCGGAGAAAACCCTACGAGTGGCGCATCCCCTTCATGACCGGTTTTGTAAACATAATGGTACTGCCCGAACCCAATGATACTGTCTCCCCACATTTTGGGTTCATAACCAGAAGTTTCGGTGAAGATGTCTAATAGTCTATAGGCGTCTTCTTTCTTTTTGGGACTTTCCACTTTTTCAATGAACTCAATCACACTTGCATCATTGGGTTTCGTTTTGGCTTCGTACATACTTGTCCTCCTTTTGAATCAGTTTAGTAGATTAACCACTTCTCAGCATCTTCTATGGATTCATACATTCGCAAATGATTGCTTTTGTTGGTTTCAAAAACCATCTCTCTGAATCTGTCATTATCCAAAGCAAACTTTGGAATGACATTTACTGTTTTTATACCATAATTTATTAGCTTTTGAATGATATTGCCAGCTAATTTAGTCTTAAGATCAAAGAACTCATCCGCTAATGCATTGTAATGGATCATAAGTAAATTCGTCTCGTGTTCCCAGCATAAAGCGATAACATCCAACACATCGTTTTCAGTACTTATTGGTACTGTTGTAGAAATCAATTCAACATATTTTTTTTCATGAATAATTCTAATTTGGTAGTTCATATATCTTTCTCCCGTTATTATTATCTTCGAGTAAACGTCGTCGGACTTCTTGGACCCATTTCAATTCTTGATCATAAGATGAAACAATGTTCTCTGAAATCAACTCCCATATGGCTTTTTCCCTTGGATTTCTATCTGGATTATGAAGTGTTCTTCTAGCAATTTCCTTTTCCATGATCAGGTGGGCTTTAAGCTCAATTTCATAACTCAAAATTAGATCGTTTAACTCCTGGTCACTTAATAAATCTGCCCAAGCAAATTGCACCAAAAATGTATTTTTGATTTCCGGTAACTCAGGTGTAGAAGATACCCATTCTTTGAGTGATTTTACCCCGGCATCTGTAATTGTATATATCTTTTTAGAAGGAGATCCATCCTGATGGACAACTTCACTTCCAACTAACCCCTCATTTAATAAATGACTAAGTGACTTATAAATCTGATTGTTATTTCCAGACCAATACATTATGGACGACTCTACAAAAATTTTTTTTAGTTCATATCCAGTAGCAGGCTTCCAACTTAATATACCCAAAATTGCATGATTAATAGACATTATTCACCTCATATTTAAATATCATATGTTAATTGTAACATATGATATTACGAAAGTATACACTAATCAAAAAAATACCGATTCGGATCAAAATCCAAATCGGCTAATATTATATTTCTATGGGTTCTATATCAAGCATAAAGAATATAAACCAATACAACTGCAAGCGTATTCCAAAGTCCATGAGCCACAATGGAAGCCGTTAAACGTTTGGTGGACAAATACAGAATCGTGTAAGCCGTAGTTGGAATAAGCAGATCCACCCACTCGACCAAATTTGTTGGGAGATGACCTGCAATAAAAAATAGTATAGACAAAATCGCCGCTATGAATACAGCTATCATCGAATGTTCAAATGTCTCTCCGATTACTCCAATAAAGAAGCCTCTATTATAAATTTCTTCAGTCAAACCACCGCCAATCACACCAAGCGGAATATACCATAACACATTAATCCATTGACCATCAATCATTGCGAGTATCTCAACGATATCCTTTCGACCAGCACCACCTGTACTCGGAATAAGCCAAACAAACTGTACAATCGCCCAGCATATAGCTACACCGACTCCAATGAGTGCATCCCGCCCCATGTTTTTTTTGCTGATTCCAATCTTTTCTTTATCCATTTTCAATCGTTTGAGTCCGAAATAAATCAAAGGAAGAATCAACACCGCCTGAAGAAGTCCAACCAATGTAAGGTTCATTCCTGCATAACCGCCAAAGAAACCCATTTGAAAGAAAATCTGTGAAAGAATAAATAGTCCAAATCCCACTATAATGACTAACATCCAAATAAGCATATTTTTTAACTTAGAATTTTTATTAGCATTCTCAATACTATTCATTTGCTCCTCCATTCCATTTTGTTATGTTGTAATATTTATTATTTAATTATAGTAGAGAACCCTAAAATTGAGCTAACAACTTTCTAAAAACTTTCTAAAATATGATATGATTACACTTTCTGGGCAACAATCAAATACTCATGTGTACTTTCTCGCATCGGCTTGATGTCAACAATATTGAATCCAGACTTTTCAATGGACTCAGCCAAGTCCTTATATGAGTATTTTTCAATCTTAGGCGTTATACCGACTGCCCCTGAAAAGCCGAGCAAAGTCCCTAAAACCCCCGAATCTTTCATGCACGGTGTTACTGATATAAAGTAGCCATGATCTCCAAGCAAATCTCTAATTTGTCCTAATTCACTTTCTAAGTCTTCAAACAAATGCAATAAATAAAATGCAGTCACTATATTATAAGAATTTTCCTTTACTGAATTATGATTCAATGTTCCACAAACATATTTTACATTGGATAGGTTCTTTGCTACCGCCTTCCCTTTTGCAATCTCTATCATTTTATCTGAGTAATCCACACCAACAATCTGTTGTACCAACGCGGATACTTGGTCATGTAGCGCACCTGTTCCGCATCCAATATCAAGTACATAAGATTCATTATTTAGATATGGCTTAATTTCTTCAAAGATTCTCTCATATACAGCAAGATCTTTTTCTTCAACCTCATCATATTTAGAGGCTGACTTATTCCAAAATTTTCTATGATCTTTCAAGTCTTTTCACTCCTTCGTGTCCTTCTGATTCATGTAATTTTCAAAACTCTCTTCACCATATTCAGTCCACCATTTTTCATACAGCACTTCTTCTGGTGCACTTTCAACTTTTTTTATTTCCATTGTGTCACTTTTCTTTTGATCATTGTCACTGCCAATACTACCAAACAGTATCTTTGAGAGTACTAAAATCCCCAGTGATTGAAGATAAGACAATTTCGTAAGTCCAAATATCTCAGGCATCAGCCAATTCCAAAGTAAATTAACGATTAGTCCTATTCCAAATACAACCAATATAAAAATAAATCCGTAACCAACAACTTTAATGCTTTTTTTCTCAAACTTATTTGAAATACTATTCATTATCATTACCTCCCATATATTCTTTTAGCGCCTCTTGCAGCTTTTTCTTGGCTCTGCTGTTTCTCGACAAAAGAGTTCCAAGCTTTTCACCGCTTTCTTCTACAAGTTCTTTGTAACTTCTTTCTTTGATCATAATTTCAACGAAAACATATCTTAGTTTCGGATCTAGTGACAAAATAGCCTTCTCAAGCATTTCACTCATTTCTTGATTCATAATGTCGACTTCAACAGATCCGGTTTGCTTCTCATCAGATAGATCATCCCATAGTTCAATGCGTCCCTGCTTCTTAAAATGGTCTTTTGCAGTGTTTTGAAGCGCAGAGTATGTATAAGAAGTCAGATTCTTGACACTCACAAAATCATTGCCTCTGCCAATGATATTTATGAAAGTCTGTTGGATGACATCCTCTACATCATATTCATTGAGACTGTTGAATTTCCTCCTGAGGAACCTTCTAAAGAAAATTGCATTATTCTCAAAATGTTTTGCAACAAGTTCTATAATCAATGACATCACCCCAGTCAGCACCGTTTTCATTAATTGTCTTTAAGTATAACTTACCCAATTGCATCTTCTGGAAATCCTTTGAAAATCAGAAGTATTGCAACGATTAACTCGTAGAAAGCTATGGGCGAGTTTAAAATGAAGTAAATCGGATTTACTATAGTAATGATGTTCAACATCAACAGCATTGTTGTCACAAGAGTTAATCCAGAACCAATGACGCCCCATATCGACAACCAATTTGGGATCAGCCTAGTCTTAAACAGACTATAATATAGAATCAAACCACCAATACTCCACGGCAATATCATGGCTATGTGATTCAGAACATCTCTGCCTCTTCTCAGCAATTCAGCAATAATATCAAAATTCGCTGAGTTGGCTTGACCAGCAGCTACAAATGTTTGACTCAGCCATAACAAGAGAAGAAGAGACCCTATCCCGATGAAAAGAAATCCGGCTCCAATGATCCTGAAACTGAAATATCCAACTTTTGTTTCTAGTAAGACGATTCAGAAATCAAAATATTGCAAAAAAATGAAAAACCTTGCAAGTTTTTTTACCTGCAAGGCTTTATCAAATTGATTATGCTAGTATTTGATTTTGGAAACCATACTTGAGAAACGCTCAATAATTTGATTCATATCTTGATTGATTCTTGTGATCTTTTGAGCATCCACACTTAAGGTCTCATTCATATCTTTTATTTTTGTTACGCCATTTGACCCACTTTCAGCAGACTCCGCAAGATTATTGATGGTGTTTAAAATGGCATCCATAGAGGCATTAAGTTCTTCAGAAGCTGCGCTGAGATCCATCATAATGCCATTGAATGTGTCTGCATCCTTTGTGTACTGAGTACTGGTGGTCATCAGTTTTTTATAATCTACAAGGACCTGAGTATCGATAAAATCAAGTAATTCATCTCCCGATTCTGCGAGTCTGGAAACACTGTCATTGACGATTTCGACTATTTCCCGGATACTGTCCGCTGTTTGTGAGGATTGAGCCGCAAGAGCTCCAATTTCATCTGCTACAACAGAGAACCCACGACCAGCTTCACCAGCGCGAGCAGCTTCAATTGACGCGTTCAAAGCCAAAAGATTGGTTTTTGCAGTGATTGCCAATATGGTTTTTGCCAAAACATTGATTTCCTGAACACTTTTGGAATCATTGATTGCTAATGTCAACTTCTCTTTGGCTTCATGATACAACGTATTAGCTTTGTCACTAGAGGCAGTGGCATCTTCTTCAAGTTTGATGGCTCTATCTGCTACATCACGAGTTGTCATTGCCCCTTCAGTTGCTCTTGTCGCAATACTTTCAACCGCGTCTCTGATTTCTTCAACACGCTCTGACATCTCTGTTGTAGATCTGGTAGTGTGCTGGATAATTTCATTGATATCATTGGAAACTTCAGTTGTTTCAGTTGCATTCTCCGATAAGGTATGGGTTAGATGATTAAGTGTTTCTGAGTTGTTATTGAGCGTTGTGTTGATCATATTTATTTCGCCAACAATTTCCCTCAGATTATCCACTGATTTGTTGAAAGAGCCCGCGATTTTTCCAAGTTCATCCTTTGAATCCACTTCAATACGATTTCGATAATCATGATCCGAGTATTCTTCTGATTTCAGTATAATTTCTTTAAGTGTCAGTTTAATGGACCTTTGAACAAAATAGATCATTGCCAATACAATTAAGATTAAAATCGTCGTTACAGTGAGACTTACATTTCTTACACTGTTCTTAAGTGCACTCAGATCATCAATCCAGATTCCTGTACCTACTATATACCCCCAAGGTT
The DNA here is from genome assembly GCA_021107455.1 of Clostridiales bacterium. Classification (GTDB taxonomy): domain Bacteria; phylum Bacillota; class Clostridia; order Peptostreptococcales; family Acidaminobacteraceae; genus Fusibacter_D. The sequence goes on from JAIOSU010000026.1 coordinate 19,541, forward strand.
TAAACCCCTGAACATATGATAGTTTTGGTTCTGGATCTTCGCCTTCTTTTTTAGGCCACATGTATCTTACAAAACCACTTCCTCAACTTTTGCCTGTTGATGCAAATTCAGAAAAAAGTTTGACTCCATCCGGATCTTGCATCTGTGATTGATCTGTGTTGTTCAGTGATGGATTCGTAGCATGCATGATAACAATGGCATTTTCATCATTGACCCAAAAGTAATCATTTGTGTTATAACGTGCTGATTCAATTACGCGTAGTGCCTCTTCTTTTGCTTCCTGGTCTGTCATCTCACCACTTTCAAACCTTGAATAATAATGTTCCAATGTCTTGATTTGGGATTCAACCAAATTCTGAAGTTTGAGTTCAACTTGGCGCTCTACATTCTGATTTTGAAGTGGCAACAAATAAAACAAAATAAAAACTGAAAAAATAAAAATCACTCCGATTGAAATGATTCTGATGCGCCCCACTATACTTATGTTTTTCATAATTTATCTCCTTTATCTAAGTTGTTATTTTATACCCATATACACCACATTTAAGCGAGCAAATTAAAAGACCGATTCAGAATTTAATCCGAATCGGCCAATATTTTACTTGTATCTGTAAACAGCTGCGACACTTGCATCGCTAGGCATCTTATCTTCAGACAAAACAAGCACTGAGCCTCCATTTGAAAGAACAAGTTCAGCCAGATCATCCAATACATCATCATAATCTGGACTGTTGATATCTCCATAAATGATTTTACCTGTCTTTAAATCTAGTTTTCCTGGTACAATTTTATCTTCCGATATTATCAGTTGATCCACTCGATTTTCAAATGCGGCTTTTGCGACATCATCTAGATCGGATGAATCCAATGATTCAATTATTTCATTTAACTTTACTGCATTGATGGTTTCAATAACTTTTTGTGACTTCTCTTGTATTTCACTCAGATTCAAAGAGTCAAAAGACTGGTCAATTCCACCTTCAATCAAATAGGGGTTGTTGCTTACCCTTCTAAACTCTGAATGGTATTCCTTTAGTGTTGCCAAAATTAGTGGTAGCTTTAATTCTTTTGAATATTTGTCTAATACAAGCGAATCTACATACCTAAAATATTTTTCTGTATCTTTATCAATTTCTTGCTGAACATCACCTTGACCATGATACATGGTTTGACCGCCTGTACCT
>JAIOSU010000032.1 GCA_021107455.1 Clostridiales bacterium
ATTATCAATGATCTTGGGGAATATGTGGAGTTTAAGAACGATGGCGTTCGATTTTCTCTTTGCCTCCGAAGTGTCATGTATTCAATGAGTGAAGAATTTAAATTGAAAAAAGAAGGGCAAGCCTTTGAGCTCGCATTCCCGTGTGATAGTGTTGAAGAAGTTGACTCGAGTTATTCTAGAATTATTTCAAATGGCGCACGAGCGGTCCAATCACCAGAAAACATGCCATGGAATCAACGGACGGCACTCTTTGCAGATCCAGATGGTAATATTCATGAACTCTTTTTTGATCTGAATTCTAAATGAGTAAATGTTCGTGATTTGGTTTACGAAAGGAATGATGTGCAATGCAAAATAGTGAAAAAATAATGATTGAAAAAAGAGTGACAGAGGAATTTCAAAAGCATTATCAAAAACTATTTGGCATGGTCTATCGTATGACCGAGAATATTCAAGATACTGAAGATGTCTTACAGAACGCATTTATTAAAGCCTATAATAATATTGATGGATTTAGAGAAGAATCAAAGCTGTCAACATGGTTATATCGTATTACTGTCAACGAGAGTTATCGTTACTTAAAAACTTGGAACAAACTCCCAGTAGTTAGTATTGCTGAGAAGTTGGGTGTTTCAGAAAAAATTTTTTTTGAGAGTATTGACTGCACAGAAGCTGAATATGACACATTAATTATTGAAGAAATGCGTGAGAAATGTATGCGAGGATTTTTAAGGTGTGTGCCACAGAACATGAGGGTGTGTTTTTTATTGAAAAATTGTCTTGAACTAAAAAACAAAGAGATTGCTGAAATAATGGATATTTCTGAGTCGAATGCTAAAGTGCTATTATTTAGAGCAAGACAAAGGCTGAAAGAAATGTTCGAGTATAGGTGTAGTCTTATAGACCCTGACAAACCATGTAAGTGTTATTTGTGGATTAAGTACATGAAGGATAATGGTTTGCTTTTGCCTAACGAGCAAATTAATTACAAGAATAAAGAACTCGAAAATGAGCATTTTAAGAACATGGAGCTATTAAAGCAAATTGAATGTATGTATCATGTTGAGCATAATTATACTTACTCTGAATTTATAGAGCGATTAAAAAGTGTTTCAACTCTATTATAGCCATCAAAAAAAAGTTGAAATTTCCCAAAGTGGCATAATTATACAACTGTTTGTTCTGCCATTAAGTATTGAAAGGTTGAGCCATATGATATTAGATTTGTTAAAAAAACGAAAAAGTATAAGAAACTTTACAGGAAAAGATGTACCTGATGAAATTATAAACTACATTCTTGAAGCTGGAAGGTTGTCGCCATCTGGTGGAAATGAACAGCCGTGGAAATTTGGAGTGATAACAGATAAGGCTTTAATTCATGATATTTCTCAAATAGCTTACAATCAAGAATGGATAATAAAAGCGAGTTTTCTGGTAATTCTCTGCACATACAATATAGCTCAATCTCATGGTGGAAGGGATGTTCAAAAAGCACGATTTCCAAGGCATTCGAAAATTATTGAAGAATTGGATGATGAAATTTATTCAAAGCTTCATATGGAAGAACATCAAACAAAAATTCCTGGAACACACATGGTTATAGCTGCACTCGAACATGGTATAGGATCCACATGGGTTTCCTATTTTGATGTTGATAAGCTGACAAGTTTTTTAAATCTGCCCAGCTCATATATTGCTTCAGAAATCATTGCTTTCGGTGATCCAGCCAGTAATGAAAATGTTACAGTTAAAAAAGATTTAAATGAGCTTGTATTTCGCAATAAATTCGAAAGCTGGTTTAGTAGAATCTAGTAAGTTCCCTTCCACATAAAGTCCAGCAGCCGGTTCATCAAGAAATATCAACCCTACTACTTGACAATGTAGAGTAGTGGGGTTATAATTTAAGTATACTACTAGGCAATGTAGAGTAGCGAGGAGTGATTATATGGTAAGTCGATCGCAAATGCTTAAAGGGTTATTGGAAGGTTGTATTCTTGAGATCATATCTCGTGGAGAAACTTACGGATATGAGATTACTGAGGCTTTGAATCGGTTTGGGTTTAAAGAACTGAATGAAGGAAGTGTTTACCCAGTTTTGATCCGGTTATCAAAAAAAGGATATGTGACAAGCAAATCAAAAACTTCGCCACTTGGTCCGCAAAGAAAGTACTTTTATGTTACAGATAAATGATCTGATTTCTTAGCCGGATTTAAAAAGGAATGGCAAGACATTTCTGGTGTTGTTACGACTATTTTGAAAGGTGGTCATTGATATGTTGAAGTATGGTAAATACAGATTGTTTATGTCTATTGGAGTCTCTATATTATTGATCGTGTTAGCGGTACTCATTATTACTCTAGGTCCTCAAATGAATTCAGGACTGTGGGGTTTATACAGCATAATTATTCTACTGTCGATTGGAGCTTCAATTGTCATTTATACAAAAATAAGACGTACAGAAAGAAGAATAAGCAGTTTGCCTAGTGAGTATGTAAAAGTTTATGTGGATGCAC
>JAIOSU010000150.1 GCA_021107455.1 Clostridiales bacterium
CCTGAGCCAGGATCAAACTCTTAATTTAAAGTTTTTGACTCATTATGTTGCTAACTTAGTTCTTTTGGTTTCTTTCGAAACCCGTTATCACTTTTCTATCCGGTGATCGCTCACCGAATGAATTGCGTTTGGTTTTTTCATTTAAGCTGTTCAATTTTCAAGGTTCTATTTTGCTTTTCTCGTTGCCATCAATCTCTTGCGGCGACTCTCTTATGATACCACCAATCAATTTTCATGTCAATAACTTTTCGACATGTTTTGAAATGTTTTTTCACATGTTTTTAACAAACTGTTTACAACAAAACATCTCTCACTCAACTGGTGCCTTACGATAATAACACTTGATGATTCATTCGTCAACCCCAATATAAAAAAAAGACTTTTCTGATTTTTTGCACTGAGCAAGTCATACCAGTAAAATCTTTTTAGTGATTATTACGTTTTTTGCACTATATAATGAAAGGAAAATATGCTATCTTATTATTAGTGTTCCTAAATAATATTGGAGGTCAACAAATTGAATACATCCGCACTAAAAAAAACAATTAAGAATTTACCAAGATTAATCTTGGGATTTGTAATTATAGCACTAGGAATCAACCTTTCTCTATATGCCGACCTCGGCACAAACCCTTGGGGAACTTTTCATCAAGGTGTCTCCAGAATAACTCCGCTGACTTTTGGTCAAGTCACACAACTTACTGGAGTCGTGATTATCTTATTATCATTGATTATCAAGATTTATCCTGGAATCGGAACAATACTCAATATGCTTTTGATCGGATTCATAGTGGATTTTATGGATGCACTTAATCTAATCAGCACTCCAGATTCTTTGATTATGAAAATTGTTTTTTTAATTATTGGAACTTTCCTATTTAATTATGGGGTATACATTTATCTGAGTTGTGAACTGGGCGCTGGTCCTAGGGATGGTTTGATGGTGGGTCTTCTGAAAATCACAGGCAAAAGCGTTTCTGTCATCCGCCCAATCATTGAAGTCACGATTGTCATCATTGGTATTCTTCTAGGTGGTGCATACGGAGTAGGCACAGTTCTTAACGCATTTGGAGGAGGTTATGTTCTGAACAAGATATTCAATTTCCACAACTTCAATCCCAAGTCCATCAAGCAAATGGTAATTAAAGACTTTCTTCTCGCCAACTCATAGTTCATATTCTAAGATTTCCAATCAAGGTATTGATGTCTACTTCGCCATAATGGCGCATGTAGTCTTCTATGCCTTTTTTTATTTCAATTGGTGCGTAAGGATTCGAAAAATTTGCTGTTCCAATTGCTATCGCACTAGCACCCGCAAGAATAAACTCTAATGCGTCAGTAGCATTTGCAATTCCACCCATTCCCAGAACTGGAATATTGACTACAGAGTGTACATCATAAACCATCTTGAGAGCAATCGGTTTTATAGCAGGTCCTGACAATCCTCCACTACCTCGTCTTAAAAATGGTTTTCTACCGTGGATGTCTATCGCCATTCCAGCCATTGTATTAATCAGTGATATGCAATCCGCTCCCTCTTCTTCCACAATTTTGGCAATCGTTTTAATGTCAGTAACATTAGGGGATAATTTGACGATCAAGTGCTTTTTACTGGCTTTTCTTACTTTGGCTACAACTTCTCTAACAACTAATGAATCTGTACCAAACGCAAGACCACCATTTTTAACATTTGGACACGAAATGTTCAGCTCAATTGAATCCACATCTTCTGCGGATAAAATCCTAGCCATTTCACAATATTCTTCAATTGTATTACCATTTATATTCGCAATTATTTTTGTATCAAATTGCCTTAAAAACTCAATTTCATTTTCTATAAAGTAGTGTACTCCGGGATTTTGAAGACCAACACTGTTGATCATTCCCATCGGAGTTTCAACCATCCTTCTACCTTCATTACCTTCTCGTGGTTCAAGTGTCAAACCTTTGACTGAAATTGCCCCTATTTGATTGAGATCAATAAGTTCTGAGTATTCCCGTCCGAACCCATAAGTTCCTGAAGCTACGGTTACGGGATTATTCAAAATCAAACCATTTAAATCCACTTTCATTTTGAGTTTATTCATCAAATATCACCTCATCAGAGTAAAACATTGGACCATCTTTGCACATTCTTGAATGTTTGAATCCAAAATCCCCGCTTTTGGTCTTACAGGTACATACTAAACAGGCTCCGATACCACAAGCCATTTTCTCTTCCATTAGCAGTTGAGCGCGGATGCCTTTTGAGTTGAATAGATCTGTCAAACTTCTTAACATAGGATGCGGGCCGCATACATAAATCATGTCATAAGAATTCTTTTCAAGCAAGCTCGCAACAGGTTCAGTAACATATCCAATCCTATATCTATCATCATTTTCGGACATGATTTCAATTTTCTCGGATCTTGCTTTAAAGTCTTCATAAATATATGGAACATCACGATAGCCAAGCACAGAATGTATTTCAACAGTCTCTTTTTTCAGACTGTTGATCAGCCCCTTAAGAGGCGCTATCCCAATTCCTCCGCCTATCACAAGGATTTTTCGGTATCCATAGTATTCGAATCCATTACCAAGAGGCCCCACGAGTTCTATCGATTCCCCTTCATTGTAATCCAGCATAGCCTTTGTACCGGCACCAATGATTTTAATGGTGAATTCAATTGTATTCTCACCGACTTCACTGACAGATATTGGTCTTTTGAGCATAGGATATCCAACTTTCGTGGCTGATAAATTGAAAAACTGCCCAGGAAGGACCAGTCCCATCTCGTTTTTTCGCTCAATGATGAAACTAAAATTTTCTTCATTGATGATCTGCTTTTTCAACAATTTAACTTTACCGACAAATTTCATTATGCCTCCTCTAATAATGGTTTCTAATCCTTTTCAGCTCATTTGAAATCGCAGACTTCATCTCAATGGTCGCTTTTTCAGCTCCACTTTTATAATCTCCCCCGTGCTTGACATAAGCGTAAAGTATCCCTCTTGAGTTGTTGATCAAAGCTCCGAGCCCATCCTTACCAAATGCTCCTACAATATCCTTTGCACCTCCACCTTGGGCACCATATCCTGGAACAAGGAACATAGCACTTGGCATTTTTTTGCGTAGAATTTCAAGTTCCTCAGGATAAGTTGCTCCAACAACAGCTCCAATGGATGAATACCCACTGCCTCCACAATATTTTTCAGACCACTGATTGACCAAATGAGCCACTTTCTCATAAACTTTCTCTCCGGCTACATTCAAATCTTGAATTTGTCCCGATGTCTTGTTGGATGTTTTTACAAGCACAAATATTCCTTTGTCATATAACTTGATTTCCTCCATGAATTCTTGCATACAATCATCGCCGAGATATGGATTGATTGTTGCGAAATCCACTTCAAATGTACTGATTTTTTTAGTTCCTACAATTGTCTTTCCCAGGTGTGCAATGGAATAGGCTTTCGATGTTGAACCGATATCGCCACGTTTCACATCCCCCACTACTATAAGTCCATTTTCTTTTGCATATTTACATGCATCTTGATAAGCAATCAATCCTTCAATTCCATATTGTTCATAAAATGCAATTTGAGGCTTCACAGCTGGTACATGTGGTGCGACTGCATCAATTATTCCTCTATTGAATTCAATAATGGATTCTGATACAGCCTTAAGAGTTTCACCATATGTTTTGAAATGCTTGTTTCTTATATCTTCTGGAATCATGTCCAGTCTCGGGTCCAATCCGACTACAATTGGACTTTCTTTTTTAATGATTTCACCTACTAAGCGATCACTTAACATATTTCTCCTCCACACTTGAATTTGAGTAAACAATCTCACCTCTAAAAATTGTCATTACCACGCCACCATCAAAAGTCATACCATCAAAAGGAGTATTTTTGCCTTTTGAAATGAAATTATGGGCATGAATGCAAATGCTTAAATCCAGGTCAACAAGTACAACATCAGCATCATATCCTGATTGAATGGACCCGACTCTTCTAATTTTCGCTATTTCAGCTGGTTTCGAAGTCATCATGCTTATGAGTCTCATAAGTGGTATTCCCTCGTTTTTTACCAGTGTTGTGTATGCAATTGAGAAAGCCGTTTCAATTCCACTTATTCCGAATGCGGCTTTCTCATAATTCCCCGATTTAACTTCGATTTCATGTGGTGCGTGATCTGTTGCTATGATATCGATCGTCCCATCTGCTATCCCCTTGACCAAAGCTTTGCGATGGATTTCACCTCTGATGGGTGGATTTACTTTGGCAAGTGGACTTAGGACATTCACCATCTCATCATTTAGCGCAAAATGATGTGGAGCTGCCTCACAGGTGACATTTATGCCATTCCTTTTGGCTTTTCTAATAGCTTCTATTGCATCCATTCCACTGACATGTGCAACATGGAGCCTACCATTTGATTTTTTGCACAGCTCAATATCTCTCATGACGATTGATGTTTCAGCTTCAATTGGATATACCTTATCTTTGAAACGATCAGTGACATCATGGTCTTCTGAATGAGTTATGATCAGTCTATCAAATCTTTTTGCATTTTCGAACGCCTCAGTCATTAGTTTCGGGTTCATAGTGGTCCGACCATCATCTGAAATCGCAAATATGCCCTGATTAAAAAGACTTTCGTGATCTGTAAGAGAATCACCCTTGATGCCATGAGTTATGGCGCATATGGGCATTATATTGATTACTGAATCTTTTTCTATGATGTCCTTAAGAATTCTCAGATTTTCAATCGAGTCAATCACCGGTTTTGTATTCGGCATACAAGCTACTGTTGTATACCCTCCTTTTGCACAA
>JAIOSU010000240.1 GCA_021107455.1 Clostridiales bacterium
CAGGGTTCTTTGTATAGCATGTGTTCGGGTGCGTGGCGGTGTCTGTCACGCTGTGCTGTCACTGTAGGCGATGTCGTACTTTAGTGTGTTGTTCTGGTATGTTCGGTTTGTTGCTTGTTTGTGTTGTTCTGGTGTTTGACAAGAAAAAGAATTAGATCATAAAGCAAAACAGATGCTCTCAGCGATTAGACGAACATTTGGTGAGGACACTATAGTCGTGACAGAGGTGGGACAGCACCAAATGTGGACTGCCCAGTATTATGGATTTGAAAAGCCACGAAAGTTTATAACATCCGGAGGACTCGGAACAATGGGTTTTGGTCTTGGCGCTGCTATTGGGGCTCAAATCGGTAATCCCGAACAGACCGTTGTCCATATTGCTGGAGATGGTAGTTTCAAGATGAATTCAAATGAACTGGGAACGGTAAGCAAGTATAATATTCCTCTCAAAACTTTTGTATTCAATAACAATGCCCTTGGAATGGTCAGACAGTGGCAGCGCTTATTTTGTGATGCGAGATTCAGTGAGACCGATGGAGATGATTCTGTCGATTTCGTGAAGTTGGCAGAAGCTTACGGTATTGATGGCTATAGGGTGAGAAGCATCGATGAACTTGAAGCAGTACTAGAGAAAATCAAAAGCACTAAACGTCCGGTTGTTGTGGATTGTATCATTGATCATGATGAAAATGTGTATCCGATTATTCCACCAGGAAAAGGGATCACCGAAATGGTAACAGCATTCGAAATTATAAAAAGTGAGGTGCGATTATGACATTAAATGCAGTTTATGAGAGCATTCTCGATGCAGACCTGAGGCTTAAGGGCATACTCGATCAAACGGATTTAATCTACAGCGATTTTTTCAGCACTGAATCTAACAATAGAGTTTACATCAAACCTGAAAATCTTCAAAAAACAGGCGCTTTCAAAATTAGAGGTGCTTACAATAAGTTGGCTCAACTGAATGAAGAGGAGCGTAAATCAGGCTTGATAACTGCTTCAGCGGGCAATCATGCTCAAGGTGTCGCATACGCAGCGAGTCTTATGGGAACCTGTGCCACCATCGTCATGCCAACAACAACACCACTTATCAAAATCAATGCGACTAAAAATTATGGAGCAGAAGTAGTGCTTTATGGGGATTCCTACGATGATGCTTACGCCCACGCACTGGATCTTCAAACCAGACGTGGAGCGACAATGGTCCATCCGTTCAATGACTACGATGTGATTGCTGGGCAAGGGACGATAGGAAAGGAAATCCTCGATCAATTGCCAAGTGCAGATATCATTCTGGTACCTGTCGGTGGTGGTGGACTAATTAGTGGAATCGGTGCATATGTGAAGAGTGTCAATCCGAGCTGCAGAGTGATCGGTGTCGAGCCAGAAGGTGCTATGTCAATGAAGAATGCACTCGATCAAGGTGAAATCGTCAGACTGACCTCAGTTCATACAGTAGCAGATGGGGTTGCGGTCAAAGCAGTGGGCGAAAAAACTTTTGAGATCGCAAAACAAGTGGTGGATGAAATGGTTGCAGTAAGTGATTATGAAATTATGGATTCATTTCTCATGCTGCTTGAAAAACACAAAATCGTTTCGGAAAATTCGGGTGCACTCAGTTTGGCAGCCATCAAAAAACTGAATGTGAAAAACAAAACCATTGTCAGTGTGCTTTCTGGAGGCAATATAGATGTGGTCACAGTATCTGCTATGATCAACAAGGGACTCACAAAAAGGGGACGAATATTTTGTTTCTCTGTGGATTTACCGGATACCCCCGGACAACTATTGACGATTTCACAGATTCTATCGGATCATAAGGCGAATGTCATCAAACTGGATCATAACCAGTTCATGAATTTTGACAGATTCAATCATGTACAGTTACAGGTTACTGTCGAAACCAATGGACATGAACATATAAATAATATAGTTCATGGATTGAACCATGTAGGTTACGTTGTGAAACAAGTCTATTGATTGAAAGTTTTACTTTTTATTGGGTATCTATCCATAAAGATTGATAGAAAGGAACGTGAACTCATGAAACTTCCAAAAAAGGTTTATAAAAAGAAACTCGCAGAACTTCAAACTGAACTCGTCAAACTCCAGGAATGGGTGGTTCAGGAGGGACTTAAAGTGGTTATCATATTTGAGGGCAGAGACGCGGCAGGCAAAGGCGGTGCCATCAAAAGAATCACAGAAAGTTTAAATCCCAGGACTTGTAGAGTCGTTGCGCTTCCCAAACCAACTGAAAAGGAAAGGACTCAGTGGTATTTTCAGCGTTATGCCGCACAACTCCCAAGTGCAGGTGAAATCGTTTTATTTGATCGCAGTTGGTACAATAGAGCTGGTGTCGAGAGAGTTATGGGATTCTGTACCGATGAGGAGTATTGGGATTTTTTCAAATCTGTCCCTGATTTTGAAGAGATGCTCATTAGATCCGGAATCATTTTGATCAAGTATTGGTTTTCGGTGAGTGACGAAGAGCAAGAAAAGAGATTCCAAGACCGCATCAATGATGAGACCAAAAATTGGAAACTCAGTGAGATGGATTTAGAGGCCAGATCTAGGTGGGTAGAATATTCCAAGGCAAAAGATGTCATGTTCCAGTACACAGATACAGAATCATCACCATGGTATGTCATTGAATCAGATATGAAACGTAATGCACGGATCAACTGTATCTCACATCTTTTATCCATGATTCCATATAAAGATATAGAAAACAAGAAACTCAAACTTCCTAAAAGACAAGAAAATTCGGGTTATGTAAGGCCGCCGATTGATTCCATGAGATATGTTCCCGATGTCGCAAAGAAGCTGGCTAAGGAGAGCTTATGATAAAGAATGAAAAGCGCTTGTCACCTGGGCAAACAGATGCCTTGATCAATATATTAAAAAGCCGATTTGAGATAAACATGGCTCGACACACAGGACTTGATTGGTCCAAAATTGAATCTAGACTTATTGAGAAAACTGACAAATTGTGGTCACTTGATCAAATGGAAAACACCGGAGGTGAACCTGACGTCATCGGTTATGATCAAACTACTGATGATTATATATTCTGTGATTGTTCTGATGAAAGTCCTAAAGGACGAAGAAGTTTTTGCTATGACCATCAAGCACTCACATCACGAAAGGAAAACAAACCTAAAGACAGTGCTTTGAATATGGCTACTGAAATGGGAATCAAGTTGATGACGGAAGAAGAATACAGGGCATTACAGAAAGTTGGAAAATTTGATTTGAAAACATCCAGTTGGGTGTTAACTCCTGATCCAATCAGAAATCTTGGTGGAGCGATTTTCTGTGACAGGCGCTATGACACTGTCTTTGTTTATCACAATGGTGCAGAGTCTTATTATGCCTCAAGAGGTTTCCGTGGTATTCTAAGAGTATAGACTAATTTGGAGGCAAAACATGAGAGATTCCATAGCCATTATAGACCTGGGTTCAAATTCCATTCGCATGAATATCTTTGGTGTCAATGAACACGGGGGCTACAGCATATATGAACAAGCCAGTGAAATGGTTCGCTTAAGCGAGAGACTCGGATCGGACTTGTATCTCAAGGAAGAACCAATCCTAAGAACCATCCATGCACTGAACTATTTTCAAAAGTTGATAGAGGTCAATGCAGTGAAAAAGGTGTACGCTCTTGCTACCGCAGCGGTGAGGATGGCTAAAAACCAGAGTGTTTTTTTGGAGCGCGTGAAAGTAGAGACTGGATTTGAATTCACAGTACTTACAGGAGATCAAGAGGCCTATTATGATTATTTGGGTGTTGTGAACTCAATGGAACTGAAAGAGGCACTGATTGTGGATATTGGAGGTGGAAGTACCGAACTGATCTGGATGAAGGATAGAGAACTGGTAAAAGCTGTGAGTTTGCCAATCGGCTCCGTTACTTTGTCAGAAAAGTTCAATGACATCAAACCAAGAAAAAAGAGAATTGAAATGGCTGAAAAACATATTAAGTCCATTTATAAGCAAATCGATTGGTTAAGAGAAATCAAGGGCAGTCCAATCATTGGACTTGGAGGAGTCATACGAACCCTTGGTAAAGTCGATCGCGCAAAGAATGGATATCCGATAGAAAATCTGCACAATTATAGGCTCCATGAAAAGGAAGTTGAGGTCATTTGCGAACAGATTTTTTATAGTGATCAAAAGGAAATCGAAAAAATTTCAGGAATCAGCAAAAGAAGAGCAGATATCATTGCAATTGGTCTGTTGCCTTTCAAGTGTTTATTCGAGTTAATCGATGCACCCAAAATAAGGATCAGTGGAAATGGTCTTAGAGATGGTTACTTTTATGATAAGTACTTTGCTTCCATTGGTAAGCCATCGATTGTTGAAGACGTCTTATTGCAAAGCAAAGAGAACATCATGCGCCGTTTTGATGTGAATCGCAAACATGCGAATCATGTGAAAGACTTGACGTTAAAATTGTTTGACGCACTGAGTCAAACTTTTGATTTTGAGCCTGGTGACCGCAAAATATTGAGTACTGCTGCAGTGCTACACGACATTGGGATGCATATCGAATATTATGACCACCACATTCACGGTTATTATCTAATCATGAATGGGCGATTAGAAGGGCTGACCAATGCTGAGCGGATTTCAGTCGCTTTTTTGGTTGGCAATCATCGTGCTTCGGGTATAAAGAACCAAGTAAGTGATTATTTTGGCATTGTCAGCAAAAGTGAACTGCAAAGGCTGTGGAAATTAGCGGTATTGCTCATGCTTTGCGAGCAATTCGATCGTGCTGAAAATGGAGCTGTTGTGGACATCAAGGTAGACGTGACAAAGGACGATATCCAAATTGGATTGGCATCCAACGATACTTTAGACCTGGAAATTGCATCCGCTAGACAATTTACAGACCGGTTTGAGAAAATCTATCAAAAGCGAATTCAGATCTATAAGATTTAAAGGAGGTTATACATGAAAATCAAAACAGTTGGCAAAGGGGTTATGATCATTTTGATGGTCTTGTTTTTAGTCGGGTGTTCCAATAACACTGCTGAACTCCCTAAGGCGGATGCTTTGATCGAAGGAAAGATCGTTGATCTTGATGAAAATGGTTTTCTGTTCACAACCGATACATCGAGTTTAATAAGGGTTGGTATGGAAGGTACTATTTATGATGAGGACAACCAGGAAACAGATGTAAGCTCTCTAAAACTGGGGCAATGGATTGAAATTGGTTTTTCTGGTGCAATCATGGAGTCCTACCCAGGTCAACTTGCGGATATAAAATTCATCCATATCGTTGAACAGCAGGACAACATGGTTGGATTTTATCGAATGGTCATAGACGACTTGTGGCAAACTGATGAAGGTCTTAATTCAGATATTGAATATATTGCTCTGGATCTTTCACAGATTACCAATCTGAGTGAAAGCGAAAAACAGGCACTCCTATATTTGACTTCTGGACAATATAAGCTGACTGGCCTTTCTGCCACTTATGAGGAACTTGTTGATCAAGGGTATATTGATGGAGAGAATCTCTATTTTGAAGATGGATTGCTGTTCACTTTCGACATTAAATCGACAAGTGATACAGCCATGAAGTTCGATGTCACCAAATGGAGAAGTGGCCTTGGCGCATACTTCTTTATGGACTGTGAAGCCAAGAAAACCAAAGATGGATGGACATATGAAGTTGGAAGTGAAGCCATCTCATAATTGCAAGGAGGTAAGTTCAATGTACAAAGCTATAATTTTTGATCTGTACGGTACTTTGCTGGATATTCATACGGATGAATCAAAAGAGTTTCTCTGGAAGAAAATGGCGCTCTTTTATAAAATGCGAGGCGCTGATTTTAGTGCGGATGAACTTAGGACAGCTTATTTCGAACAAGTCGACCAACTCTTGGAAAAGAAAAGGATGAAAGGTGTGGAATATCCAGACATTGATATCCTCAAAGTGTTCAAAAACCTTTTTAAAATCAAAAATGTTGAAACATCTCGCAGTATAGCCCTTGAAATGGCTAGATTTTTCAGAATAATTTCTCTTGAGTACATTAAACCGTATCCAGGCGCCATAGAACTTTTAGAGTATTTGAAAGATCAAAAGTATAAGATGTATTTGTTAACCAATGCGCAAGAATCGTTTGCCTTTGATGAACTGGATTACACCGGATTGACCCAGTATTTCAAATCGGTTTTCATTTCATCTGGTTATAAAATCGCCAAGCCAGATGAAAAATTCTATAGAATGCTACTGGACAAAGAACATTTAAGCGAAACTGAATGCCTGTTCATTGGCAACGATCATACAACTGACATTGAAGGTGCAAACAGAATCGGTATGGACAGTATCTATGTTCATACGAACTGTTCTCAAAGTGAAGTCCCTGAAGAGATTGGTGCAAAATGGCGAATTGATTCCGGTGATTTGTTTGAGGTGCTTGAAGTCATCAAGTCATTTGAGGGGTGAAACCAATGACTGTCATTGATAATTTGATGCAATCCGATCCTTCTGTTGCACGCATGACCCGGAAGTATCTATTGGGAGAAAATCCAGATTATGTTGAAGACGGCTGGATATCCCTGTTTTTGGAACGTTTTGATAAAAATAAAGGCACTTGGGGGAATGGCATATACAGTCCTAAGTGGATTTCCACATTTTATACCCTCAGAGACCTAGTCAGTCTTGAGATCGATCCAGAGCATCCGATCTTTCAAAAGGGTCTGGATACACTTGAGGAAAATATGTGGTCCGACAAATGGCATGAAGACGATGTCTGCGTGGTAGCAATGCTTGTCAGTCTTATGACTTATGGCAAACGTGATGCAATACTCGTCAATGCAATGGTTGACTACCTGGTAAGCACTCAGCTAAAAGACGGCGGATGGAACTGTGCAATTCGATATGAGTCAACAGACAATAGCTCAATCAACACGACGCTCTCAGTTCTTGAAGCTTATAGAGACTATGAAAAATACGGTTATACCAAGCATTTGAAAACAATCCATGATCAGCTGAAATCCGGACAAGACTATTTATTGAAAAGACAATTGATGTTTCGTCTTGAAAATGGTGACCTGATCATCTCGTACATCAAAGATTTTCATTTTCCGACACGCTGGAAATACGATGTGTTAAGAGCACTTTGTTATTTTGCTTCTGCCGATTATAAAAATGTTCCTGAACTGTCTGCGGCATTGTCTCTTTTGAATGTAAAATTCAAACGGGGCTATTTGCTGAAAGGTCCCACCTATACGGGTCTACATCATTTTAAAATGGAAACCGGAAAGTTTGGAACCATGAATACACTGCGTGGTCTTATGGTGCTCAAAGCGTTTGAACCCGAGAAGTACGATGAAATCACCAATACTGAAGTAAGGGGACAATAGAAATGGATGTGAGCATGCCCATAGGAGAGTTAATTGTAATGGCACCGTTTGTTCTATTCGGTGTGTTGTCACTACTAAAGCCTGAGAGCGCTGGAGCAGATTTTTACTGGCGTAAACATAGAGGCATTTATGTTCCAAGTTGGCGTCGGGTAAACAATCCCCAATATCATAGGCAAATAAGAATTGTTGGAGTGGGGTTGATTGTGGCACCTATAATTGTGATCATTATGAGATTATTTACTTAAGTCAAAACATAACTGGATTAATCAGTTATGTTTATTTTTTTTGCTCTTTTATTTCTTTGACCACAATTCACCCCTTATGCGTAAGTGGGTAATTTTATGCAATGAAATGATAAAATATAATGATGCAATTTGCATAAGTATTAAATAGTCAGAAAGTTTAGACTATTTACATGGAATCTAATAAAAAAATGATACAATAGGTGTATAACCATTATTCGAATATAAAGGTATAATGGACACCTCTTAAGGAGACCGAATGGAACGAATTTACAAAGAAATAAAGGATAGAATCGACCGCATTGCTTTTGACCTATTATGGCCAGGCTTCAAGCAATACGATTTTGCAATCTATGACCAATATAAGGTCTGTACTCATAACCGAACTTTTCCAATCACAGAGCAATTTATCGGCAACACTACAATCAAATTCGAAGGCAATCAGATTGCCATATGGAACATCAGCTTGCACGATCTCGACGACCTGGATTTACTATCAGCGGCAATAATCCATGAAATGTTTCATGCGCATCAAGTGACAATGGGCGAAAGTCGATTCTATAGCGATTTGGATGCACTTTCCTACCCACTGGAGTATGGCAACTTGAATCTCAAAGCAAATGAATTCATAGCGCTTTCAGAGGCCATCAATGCCAATGACTACGATTACATGCATAAACTGTTCATTGACTTTGTAACTATCAGAAATATGCGTTTTGACTTGATCGGTGAGGACAGCACCTATGAAAAATCAATTGAGACCGTTGAAGGCACAGCAGAATATGTGAAGCTTAAGGCCCTATATATTTTAAATCAGTATTCATATGAAAAACAAGTGTCCGTTATGACCAGCAGACTGAACTCAATCGGACTGGATTTACTGGACACCAGAACAATCGCTTATTATTCGGGTGCATTGGTATGTCTGTTGGCCGATGAACTGAATTTAAACTATAAAAGGCCGATAGTTCCAAATCTTGACTTCAATTACGACTTGATTTGCTCGCTTTTGAAAATGGAAATGAACAGTGAGATGGAAATCTCACAATACACTGAGATTCGTGATTTAATTCAAGAAAATGATAAATCAACAATACAATGCGTCAAAGACATCATTGAAAATGAAAACGTTGCAGTCATCGAAGGTGATTTTCATGTCAAAGCATATGATCCAATGAATATGAAGAGAATCGACAAATTTGTGTATCATAAGCATTTTTTAGGCATATCCAAAGAGGATGTAACGGAGTTCATTTTGGGACCAACGGTCATAGAAACGGATGGGGAAGATTTCAAGAGGTTTTTTAGGTATTATCGGGTGGATGATGAGTTTGTCAGCTAAAGTAGTTTTTCGTGAAATTAAACGTAAACACATTGAGCGGTTTCCTTATTTTTGAAATAGTACTGGGAAATAGGAGTTGAGAGCGGACATGCCGGAAAGGCACCGTCAGTCCGTTCTCAACGGCTCAGGCTGCGCCGTAGTGGGGGCACATCGCCCAATTACGGCTTTACGAAATCAGTTGCCTTTGCCACAAGTGTCAAATTCAACGGACTTCGTAAAGCCTGAGCCGTTAGACGAAATTTGAGAAAGGATATAAACCATGAAAATATG
>JAIOSU010000329.1 GCA_021107455.1 Clostridiales bacterium
TAATTATACTTCAATTATTAAAATTTATCAAACAAAAGACCACCTCTGCAGAGGTGGTCTGATTTATTACAGTGATGACAACGAAAGTACTTTTTGTTCTCTTTCAACAGCCAATTTTTCAAGTTTTTTCACTTCTGCGCCTACACTCTCCACAAACGCCTCATCTTTGATGGAACCGAGGTTCATCTTTACGTTGTAAAGGGCGGATAAAATTGCAGTTCTAGCCATCATTCCAGCCACCAATGCATCCGTTTGAGCGTTTTGGTTGCCTTTGACCACCAAGACCTCTATGGAATCAAACAGTTCACTGGTTTTCTTTGCAACTTCAAGAGGTACAGAAGCCGCATATTTCATCCCTGCTTGAATTTGTCTCGTACGCTCAGCTTTCTCCTCATCAGTATCCTTAGGCAGTTTAAACGCCTTCATGACACCGTCAAACGAACTTGCATCTTTATCAATCAGTTCAACAAACTCACTTTTAAATGCAATCATCTGCTCAGCAATGATCACCATTTCATCAGAAACATCCTCATAGTTCTTCTTTCCAACCGTTAAATTGGCTACCATTGCCGCCAATGATGAAGCCAGCGCTGAAGAAAGTGCTGCAACACTTCCACCACCAGGTACAGGCTCATTGGATGCTGTTTGATTTAAAAAATCCTGTAAATTCATATCTTTAAGCATTGTAACCTCCATTAGCGTCTTCAATAAGGCTGATCATTGAATTTATCAAGGATCAACACACCATTTTTAATTACTTTTTCAACCGTGCTAACGCCTATGTGATAAGGCAAAAATTTGTAGGTTGGGAACTCATGGATTACAATATCGGCATTTTTACCGACATCGATGCTACCGATCCTATCCGCTCTATCGAGTGCCGCTGCACCATTGATTGTGAGTGCTGTAATTGTTTCTTCAATGGACATTCCCATTTGATTGGTTGCAAGTGCGATTAAAAGCGGTATGGACTCAGTGAAACAACTTCCCGGATTAAAATCAGTAGCTAGTGCAACTACCAAATCCTGATCAATCATCGTTCTTGCTCTTGCATAGGATTCCTTTAGGGAAAAAGCAGTACACGGCAGTATTGTGGCAACCACTCCAGCATCTCTCATCGCAATTATTCCAGCGTCAGATGCCTGAAGCAAATGATCCGCGGAAAATGCACCAAGTTCAGCAGCAAGTTCAGCCCCACCTATCTGAACGATCTCATCCGCATGGATTTTGAGTTTAAATCCACGTGCTTTTGCCGCGCTAAGAAATCGCCTGGATTGTTCAACAGAAAAGATATTTTCTTCGCAAAAAATATCAGCGAATTCAGCAAGTCCTCTTTCATCCACAACCGGAAGAACTGTGTCGATCATAAAATCTATGAACGCATCAGGATCGGTTTTATATTCAACTGGTCTTGCATGTGGTCCAAGGAATGTTGTTACAATATCCAGAGAATGAATTTCATTGAGTTTCCTCATGACCTCCAGTTGCTTGATCTCGGTATCCAAATCGAGTCCATAGCCACTTTTCCCTTCAACAGTAGTCACTCCAAATCCTGTCATTGAGTTTAAACGTTTGATGCCAACTTTGATCAATTCTTCTTCAGAAGCATTTTTTGTACCTTTAACGGAATTTATTATACCTCCACCCTTTGACATGATATCCATATAACTTTGACCCTCAAGTCTCCAGTTATATTCCTGCTCACGATATCCGCCAAATACCAGATGAGTATGTGAATCTACAAATCCTGGTAGAACACAACGATCAGTGGCATCGATGATTTCGAAACCTTTTGCCTCATACTCTTTGACATCCAAAACATCTTTAGTGACTTTAGTTATGACACCGTTTTCGACGACGATTGATCCGTTATTAATCACATTCAGGTCACTCATCGCAGTACCGGATTTACCTTTAAACCCGCTACATGTAACTATTTCGTTTGCATTGATTATGATTAGATTTCCTTTTTTCATCGCTTACTCCATAATTCTTTTTTCAAGAACCTGATCATATGAAAACGCTTCGACACCTAAATAATACTCAGCGGTACCAATAAGTGCATCCATCGGAACAAGTCCTATGATTTCACTGCCAACAACTGAAACGCCAAAACGTTTAGCTTCAATCTTTACAAGTTCAAATGCGCGATATAGCGGTGTTTTTGTGAAGTCTGTCATATTCATCGAAACTTGTACGATGCCTCTCTCTTCAAGGTCTATTCCAATAGCTTTGCAATAACGTAGTCCACCACTCAAATGTCTCACATTCTTCGCAATTTTGTTTGCGATTTCAAGATCATTTGTAGCTAGATTAACATTGAATGCCACGAGTGGCATTCTTGCTCCTACCGCAACAATTCCTGCTGTAGGATGAATTTTTGTACCAAAATCAGGTTTCCAAGCTTCATCTTTTATTTTGTCCGACATACCTTCAAACTGACCTTTTCTGAGAGCTGCAAGGTTTTCTCTAGCTGATGTCGAAGCTGATTTCTCATATAAGAAACATGGTAAGTCGTAAGTTTCATATAAAAGCTTTGCTACTTCTTTCGAAAGTTCTACGCACTCATCCATCGTAACGTTTTTGATTGGAATGAACGGAATGACATCAACAGCTCCCATACGAGGATGCTGTCCCTCATGTTTAGTAAGATCAATCAGTTTCACTGCAGTACCAACAGCTTCTAGAACAGCAACTTTAAGTGCTTCTTTTTCACCTACAACTGTGACGACCAATCTGTTATGATCCTCATCATTACTATAATCCAATAGTTTGACACCATTTTTACCTCTAAAAGCGGATATGATACTTTCGATTTTCTCAAGATCTCTTCCCTCACTGAAATTGGGAACACATTGAATAATTTGATTCATATAAAAACCTCCATTTATGTCTCATGATAAATCATTATAAACATATTATCGTCGATTTTAAGACCACTTTACAAATTCAGTTTGATTTTGAGTTTCTCAAGCATATCTATTGTCATAGTCTCTAAATTGTAATTAGGTTTCCATCCCCACTCTTTTCTGGCATCACTGTCATCAAGTGAGTTTGGCCACGAATTGGCGATTTCTTGTTTAATTGGATCAACATCATAATCCATTACAAATTCAGGAATATGCTTTGTTATTTCATTTTTTATGTCTTCTGGACAGAAGCTCATTGCTGTGATATTGAACGCATTTCTATGAATGAGTTTTGACGGATCCGCCTCGCTCAATTGAAGAATCGAATCCAATGCATCCGGCATGTACATCATGTCCATGTATGTTTCAGAATTGAGGTTGCATGTGAATTTTTTGTTTTTCAGTGCTTCATAATAGATGTGAACAGCATAATCCGTCGTTCCACCACCAGGAAGCGCAGCGTAAGAGATCAAGCCAGGAAATCTGACACCTCTGGTATCCACACCAAACTTATTGTAGTAATAATCGCATAACAATTCTCCTGCGACCTTGGAAACACCATAGATGGTAGATGGTCTTTGAATTGTATCTTGTGGAGTAAGATCTTTAGGAGTGGAAGGTCCGAACGCCGCTATGGAACTCGGTGTAAATACCATTGATCCTGTCTCACGGGCAACTTCAAGGCAATTGTACAGACCATTCATGTTGACATCCCATAAAAGTTGAGGATTTTTCTCCCCAATCGCTGACAAAATAGCTGCCAAATTCATGATTGTATCTATATTATATTTTTTGACAACTTCATGTAATCTCTTGCCATCGGTTACATCCACCAACTCAAAGATTCCATCTTTTTCGACAGTTTCGTTTTTTGCAAAGCTTCTACTTGAAGCCACAACATTATCAACACCGTAAGTTCTTCTTAGAAGTTCCGTCAATTCCGTACCGATTTGGCCTGATGCGCCTGTAATCAAAATCTTTTTCATTAGTTACTCCCCTTAAAAAAATTATTCGTGTACAAATATGCCAACCAACTCTATTTTACATCAATGTGGAACATAGTAAAACAAAACATTCACAAAAACATTTTAATAAAACTTAAATAATGCACTCGTCTCATGGATATACGCAAACAACACTGCCCAGTAAAGTATAACTGACACACCAGCTATGATTCGAAATCTTGCCTTGGATAATTTATGTCTGAACATAACCATTGAAAGTGTAAAGCCCACACCACCACCCAATAAGGCAATAAGCAACAAAGTATTCTCAGGAATTCTACGTTTCCCCTTAATCGCAAGCATCTTGTCGATGCCCATTGTTACAAGTGCAAGCACATTAATTGCTGTCATTATATACAATATTGCCATATGTTGCTCCATTTGCTACCTCCCAATTTCTATTGCAATCTCATCGTATAACATTTCAATGATAAACACAATAAAAATGGACTCAAGCATCGAGTCCAATAAGATTGCACCTATTTTTTATTGAATACCAATGAGAATTGGGTACCCCTGTTGCGATTGCTATCAAACTCTAATTGACCATTATGCTTGCCAACAATAATGTCATAAGCGATACTAAGCCCCAATCCCATGTTCTCATTTTTGGGTTTAGTAGTAAAGAATGGGTCAAACACATTGTCTTTATCTTCATCCAAAATGCCTATCCCGTTGTCCTTGATATAACAAATCACCGAATCTTCGGTCTCGATCGTATGAATAACAATTTTGCTTTCATTGACATCTTTCACTGCATGGATCGCATTGATCAGAACGTTCATGATTGCTTGTTTGACTTCCCCTTTATTGCAAATGATTTTACTATGGTCATTATATTGCTTTTCCACTGAATGTATAGTTTTGATTTCGCTATTGATCATCAATAGGACTTCTTCAACCAATTCGCTGAGTTTGGCGGAAGTACGTGAATCTTTTCTGGAATCTTTTGAAAAGTTGCCAAGTGTACCAATTAATTTCTTGATCTTAATAATCTGATCCGTGGTGTCACTGAAGCCCTCAATTAAATTGTTCTTTATATTCAATACTGTATTTGGTGAGATATGCTCATCCAGATCGTTGATTCTACTTAAAGATCTGTTGAGTTCCTTTTCAAGTTTTCCAAGTGGCATCTCAATTTCATGAACAAGACCTTCTATCAACTCGCCTATTGCAGTCATTTTCTCCTTTTCGATCAAATAATTCTGCGCCTCTTTTAGTGCTTTGTTGACTCTAATAAGTTCTATATTCTGCTTTTCCAGCAACTCCAGCGCGCGGACCAGTTTACGTTCACTTTCAGCTTCTTTTAGGACAGACTTCACTCTTGCTGCGAATTCTATTTTATTGAACGGTTTTTGTATATAATCTGTCGCTCCAAGCTCAAAACATTCCTTGAGCACAAGTAGGTCATCCACCGTCGTCAACATGATTACATCGGTTTGATCCATCCATTTTTCATGGTTCATTATTTTAAGTAGATCCACACCTGTAAGTCCAGGCATTACAATGTCAAGCAAAACGAGGTCGATTTTCTCGTTTTTTAGAATTTCAAGCGCTTCCTCACCACTTAAACACGATTTTATTTCTTCGACCACACGATATTCCATCAGACAATCTTCGGCAATTTTAATATTCATTTTACTGTCATCGACAATCAATACTTTCATGAGCATGCCCCCTTTGGAAGGATTTTACCCGTTTAGACGCACTGGAAACAAAAAAGACATATCAAAATGAATTTGATATGTCTTAAGCGTTTTAGAATTCTGCATTTTTTACTGTTCTTGGAAATGGTACAACATCTCTGATATTCCCCATGCCTGTAAGGTACATGATCATACGCTCAAAACCGAGTCCATATCCTGCATGACGTGTCCCACCGTATTTTCTGAGTTCAAGGTACCACCAATAATCCTGTTCTTCAAGCCCCATCTCATGAATACGACCAAGTAGCAAATCGTGTCTTTCCTCTCTTTGTGAACCACCAATCAACTCGCCTACTCCAGGAACCAAGAGATCCATGGCTGCAACTGTCTTTTGGTCGTCATTCATACGCATATAGAAAGATTTGATTTCTTTTGGATAGTTGATTACAAAAACAGGTTTGTTGTATATGACTTCAGTGAGGTATCTTTCATGTTCGGTTTGAAGATCCGCTCCCCAGAAAACTGGGTATTCAAATTCATGACCTGAATTTTTTAGAGCTTCAACAGCTTCAGTATACGTCACTTTTACAAAATCAGAATTAATGACATGATTCAAACGCTCAAGTAATCCCTTATCAATTCGCTCATTGAAGAATTCCATTTCATTAGGACATTCTCTAAGAACATAATCGATGATGTATTTAACCATGTCTTCAGCCAGCTTCATGTTGTCAGACAAATCGGCAAATGCGATTTCAGGTTCTATCATCCAAAATTCTGCAGCGTGACGTTTTGTATTTGAATTTTCAGCTCTAAAAGTAGGACCAAACGTATAAACGTCTCTAAATGCCAAAGCAAATGTCTCAGCTTCTAGCTGACCACTGACAGTCAAATTGGACTCTTTACCGAAGAAATCCTCAGTTGTATCCACTTTGCCTTCTTCGTTTTTAGGCACATTTTCAAGATCAAGTGTCGTAACCCTGAACATTTCTCCTGCACCTTCTGCATCACTACCAGTTATGATTGGTGTGTGGACATAAACAAATCCTCTATCTTGGAAAAATCTATGAACAGCATAAGCAGCGACAGATCTCACTCTAAAGACAGCTGAAAATGTATTGCTTCTAGGGCGTAGGTGAGCAATCGTTCTGAGATATTCCATAGTATGTCTTTTTTTCTGTAGTGGATAATCAGGTGTTGAATACCCTTCCACCTCAATTTCTGAAGCCAAAATCTCAAAAGGCTGTTTTGCATCAGGTGTCAAAATCATTTTACCTTTAATGATGATTGCAGATGCAATTGATAATTTTGATATCTCTTCAAAGTTCTTAAGATGCTCATCGTATACAATTTGGATATTTTTGAAATAGGTACCATCATTCAACTCGACAAATCCAAATGTTTTAGATGCTCGACTCGTTCTGATCCAACCCGAAATTATTATGTCTCGATTCTCATAAGCCGATGGATCTTGATATAACTCTTTAATGCGAATGTTTTCCATGCTTTGCCTCCAATCTATATCAATATTAATTGATTTTAAATTCTATTAAATTATAACTTAAGCGTTCTGTTTAGTCAAAATAATCCATTGATATTTGTGATTTTTTCTTATACTATGTTGTATATGGAAACAATCAGGAGGAAAACATGGATCAAATCAATAGTATCTACATCAGCGCTTCACTTTTCTTAGTCAGTTTCATCATGCATTTGATAGGATTCAAACCTAACAACACCAGGAAAATCACCAGAATATTTGATTTCATACCTTTTTTTGTCGTACTGGCAACATCAAGACTATCAATGCCAGTGACAGAGTTCACAATTTTCAAATACGCTTTGATGGCTCTATATCTCATGCAATTGGTAGGACATTACCTCATGAGAAAACAACCTGATTCTGTTTTGCTGTCACTTGGTTTGCTCACTTCGATATTCATATTCATTGCACTGATCAATCAATTTATATTGCCATCAATACTTGTGAATTGGATGTTGATTTTACTCATCGCACTGGTCTCATTCGGTGTGTTGGTCCTTTACCGGCAATTGCCGGACAAGACACATAAAGAATTCATTGAAATCCAGTTTTTCGCATTCTTTGGGGTTTTGATGCTCAGCATCAGCAACAATTACTACTATATGACTGTTGGAACTTTCTTGCTAATAATCTATCAAATTGCGGATATTGGTTTGACCTCACACATTTTTTCAAAAGAAATGACACTCAAAACCAACAGATTGCATGATTTGGAGAACAAATTCGAACGTGTCGTGGACTTTGAAAGTAAAAAAAGAACCTCTCTCATGGTAGACCATGTTGAAAACATAAGAGAAAAATCATCTCGCGATCCCCTTACCAAAGCTTTGAATCGTAATAGCATAACGAATACAATTACATCTATGATCAACGATACCGATGTCAAAATTTTCTCAGTCGCCTTTTTTGATATAGATTTCTTCAAAAATATCAATGATTCCAAAGGACACATAGTCGGTGACGAATGTCTCAGGCAACTTGCGACTGCATTTATTTCACAGAACAGGAAAACCGATGCTCTTGGAAGATACGGTGGCGATGAGTTTTTGCTGGTCCTTCCAAATGTCAATGCACCTATGGCTTTTGAAATCTGTGATCGGATTCGGGTTGGCATCATGAAAAAATCCTCGCCATCATTTACAATTTCAATGGGAATAGCGACTTATCCCTTTGATGGTAAAAACGTGACTGCTTTACTTGAAGTTGCAGACAAAGGACTTTATGATGCTAAAAATACAGGTAGAAACAAAGTTTCTTATAAAGGAAATGTACCCATTTTGAAATAACAGTTCTATGGATTGGTTGAATAAAAATCAGATATAACAAATCCATCCTTTTCTTTGATCACTTCATAGCAAATTGTATTATAATGAGTTTTATCTCCACCTACTATGAATTTTTCCATCACGTAAATCAAAGTCACATCATCAGTGCTATCAATTTTATAAGGTTTGAAGCCTAGATACTCATCGAGTTCTATGGATTCCTCCTTGATGGCTACAACTTTTAAATAGGCGTTTGAATCCGTATCGATCAATTCCAACAGGGATTGGTCGATATTTTTTATATAATTCACCCAGCGAATATTGAATCCATCAATAAGTTGATAAAAATCATAATCGATTTCAACAACTTCAAGCCGATCATATTTCAAATCTCCATCTTGCTCTTCAATTTTGACAGCTTGAACTTGATTCATATGATATCCCGTATACGTTACTGCATCCTTGTAAGCGAGCTGTTTGATAAATGAAGTGGTTCCATGGCTCTTCATAAAGGTTCTTTTCTCATAATTCCCAGCTTCAGTCGTATATTCAACTTCAATAGTTCCGGTCTCATCATCAATTTCAATGATTCTACCAGTCACGACATGCTTTTCTCCAAATTTGTCATAAGTATCAAATTCCCAAGTTGCGTCTTCAGCAATAGGCGTTTTGAGCAGAATCAAGTGATTGAAATCTGACTCATTCAGCATTTTACCGGAACTTTTCTGAACCATCTTCTCACTATCAATCCAGATTTCAGTTTGAAAACCATGATCGTTCTTTGTGGTGCTTTTGGAATTGTCTTTGACTTCACCTGAAATGGTGACTAAAATACGATCCTCAAGCGCTTCTGTTTTGAGCGTTTTATAGTAGTGATAATAGCCGCCTTCACCCATAAACTCGTATTCTTCAGTAGGCAAATATACAGACAATCCTTGATCCGGTGGATTGCCTGAATTAATGGCAAACCGATCATTTGAACATCCGGTTATGACCATTGCCAACAATATAACAATTCCAATCATTTTTTTAATCATGGTGCCAACACCTCAATCTTATCAATAAATACTCAACGACAATTCTTCAGACATTTGTTCAAATATTCGAAGTCCAGCAAAACTATTGCCCTTTTGATCAAGCGCAGGACCAAAAACACCAATACCCATACGATTGAGCACAGTTCCCATAATTCCACCGCCAACGCCACTTTTCGCAGGAACACCGACATTGATTGCGAACTCACCTGAGCCATCATACATACCACACGTCGCCATATAGGATTTCACAATGTGGCAATACCTCAGAGGAAATACTTGCTCTCCAGTCAAAAGATCTTTACCATTTCGCGCCAATAACGCTCCAATATATGCCAGTTCCTTTGATGTGACTTCAATCGAGCATTGCTTAAAATAGACTTCGAGAATCTCGTCCACATTTCCACCAAGATTTCCGAAATCTTTCAAGAAATATGCCATAGACCTGTTTCTATCACCGGTTTTAAGCTCTGATTGAAATACAGCCTCGTTGATTTGCAATCCATCATTATGTGTTATTTTTCTGATGAACTCAAGTATTCGTCTGGTCTTTTCAGCAGGACTCGCTCCGTGAATAAGTCCTGAGACTGAAATAGCCCCCGCATTGATCATTGGATTGAGTGGTTTGTGTTCATTGAAGGTCTCTAAACGTACAATTGAATTGAAAGGATCACCAGTCGGCTCTTTTCCCACTTTTTCAAAAACAATATCCTCCCCGTTATCCAGTAATGCCAACATAAGAACGATGGGCTTCGAGATGCTTTGAAGTGTAAATTTATGTTCAAAATCTCCCGCTTGAAAGAGGTTGCCTTCTATATCATAGACAGAAATCCCAAGCAAATCCTTTCTCGTCTTTCCAAGCTCTGGTATGTAATTGGCCACTTTCCCATGCTCACAATAAGATCTGTTGTTTTCAATCAATTCATTCAATAATTTTTGCATGATTCACCTCGTCTTATAGTCTTCATTTTGCATTATAACAACTCCCGCTGAAAATTCTACCCTTTCTTTCTTAAGTGGGATAAAAATCGATTTACAAAAGCTTTCAAGTTTGGTACTATAGTATATGTTATATGCAAATTCAAAAAGAGGAGCTGTCGATATGAAGAAAACATTGTTAACCCCATCGGCATTAGAGAAATTACAACATGAATATGATGAGCTGATAGAAAAGAGACACCAAATCTCAGACGAAATCAAACGTGCTCGAGGATTTGGAGACTTATCAGAAAATGCTGAATATCATGCTGCTAGGGAGGCACAGTCTCATAATGAAACTGAAATCCTCAAGTTGAAAAGCATTTTGGAATCATATGAGTTGGTAACTGAAACCGGTGATAAGAATACAATCAACATCAATTCAAAAATTAAGATTCTTGATATTGAATCCAAAGATGAAGAAATCATGCAAATTGTCACAAGTATTGAATCTGATCCACTGAATAACAAAATTTCAAACGAATCCCCTATGGGTAGCGCACTGATGGGCAAAAAAAAGGGTGATAAGGTAGATGTCATCTCACCAAATGGCGTCATTAAATTGAAAGTAATTGAATTATTATAATCAAAAACCAAGCCGGTTGGCTTGGTTTTTTTTATTATGAGTTATGCAATTGCATTCTTCTTTTTTCCAAAGACTTTGTATAAGATATATGTCCCTATCAAATAGCACAGTATAGTAAAGTAATACGGCGTATTATAACTGTACTTGAACATAAGAATGCCACCAATATAAATTCCAACTGAACGAAACAGGTTGTTGATCAGAGAAATCATACTGCTCATAAATGTTCTCGTATCATCTTCTGTTATTTCCATAGCCATACTTCTCAGAATCGGGTTCGCCATGTTCATTAGCGATGACCTGAAAAAGAATGAAACGGTTATGATGAATATACCTTGAGGAAATGAAATGGAAATCAAAAACGGTATGGATAAGAGCTGACATGCTATGACAGTATTGACCGGACCCATTCGTTTTGCGAGTGGTGGCACAATCAGTCCGCCTATTACAGTACCCACTTGACTTATGGCCATAATTGTCCCCACAACACCATCAGACGCATCAAGAGTATATTTAAGATACATACTGAAAAACGGGACGATCATCCCCGCTCCAAGCCCTACCAATCCAACTTGGGAGAGGTATTTTAAAGTATCTCCTTTCAATAAACGCTTGTAGCCCGACACGACATTGCCCAGTGCCTTGATCACAGATTCACTTCGATTTGAAGTCGTCATCTGCAATCCTTTAAATTTAAAAGCAATAACAATTGGAATGGCAACTAAAACAGTTGATCCATTGAGAACAATCAACTTACCTAAATCCGACCCATATCTACCTGAAAGATATTCAGACAAATGACCCAAAACCATACTTCCAAAAACAAAAGCTATGTTCTGAAAAACAAATGCCAAACTAAAGGCTGTCACCCGATGTTCATCTGGCGTATTTTCGTAAATTATCGGAGCTTGAAGTACCATAACTGTAGCGTTGCCAATTCCAAAAACGATTGCAAACAATTCCATTGTAAAGTTCCATTGAACATTTAGAATCATAAAACTACTGAACATCATGATCACAAGACCAAGAATAAGAGTTTTCTTCTTGTTAAGTCGATCAGAAATGATAGCAACAGGTACTGCCCCAAGTGCTATGCCAATGGTTTGTAACGATAGAATCCTTCCAACGAATTCTTCGGTATATCCAATTTCTTTCATATATATTCCAAACAAAACATTGTATGCCGCAGTAATAATTGTTGCAAACAAAATAATCCCCAAATACAGATACATATTTGAAGAAATGTCTTTAAAAAAGTTTTTATAATCGTCAACAATCGCTCTCATATCATCACCAAAACCAATTATAACATATATTTCGAATTTCGAAATATGTTTTTACGAAATTCGAAATATTATTTTTTTAGACATTGCTTGAGTGGAATTTTTGAGCTATACTGTTTATGAAAAAGGAGGTCACATATGGCATGTATGTATCCCTCATCAAGTAAGGCGCCTGAAATTCTTTACCCTTACATTATGGATGAGATGAAAAAACTTTTAGGTGAAGAAAGCAATTGGATTGCAAATGCAGCCAACGCCGCATCTACTCTAGGCTTTCTACTACATGATTTAAACTGGGCAGGCTTTTACCTCTATAATGGAGAAGAACTCGTCTTAGGCCCATTTTGGGGCAAACCTGCAGTCACACGTATTCCCATGGGAAAAGGAGTTTGCGGGACAAGTGCAGAAAGCAGAACCACCATCGTAGTTCCAGATGTACACCAATATCCTGGTCATATCGCATGTGATCTTTTTTCCAATAGTGAAATTGTTATTCCACTTGTGAA
>JAIOSU010000266.1 GCA_021107455.1 Clostridiales bacterium
CCGGAGAAAATCGAGAGTTTCTGTCCCCGGATCAATGTGCTGAGCACGTCGATGGATGTGATGCCCGTTTCGATGTAATCCCGTGGGTACTTTCTGGCGACCGGGTTGATCGGTTTCGAGTTGATGTTGTATTTGACCTTCGAATAGATGGGGCCGCCGCCGTCAATCGGGTTTCCAATACCATTAAACATCCTCCCGAGAATTTCCCTAGAAAGGCTGATGGTCAGCGGTTCTCCGGTGAATCTGATGGCCGCGTTCACGGTGCTGAGTCCCGACGTGCCCTCGAAAACCTGCGCGACGACGAGGTTCTCATCGATTTTGATCACCTTGCCGATTCTGCGTTCATCCCCGGTCTGGATCTCTATGATTTCGCCATATCTGGCTTCTTTTATGCCACTCAGAAAAATGAGGGTACCTTCGATTTTGTCAATTTTCAAATATTGCTTTAGCATGTTTCCCCCTAATTGTACTTGGCCAAAAGTGCATCAAAATAGGTATCGACTTCAGAATTTATGGCATCAATGCCGCTCAAATCGTCATTTGGAATGTTATATTTCATTTTCGTGATCTTCTCGAACAGGGCTTCATCCTTGATTTGCGACATAGGAATGCCTTTTTCCGCGCAAGCGCTCGCCCTCTGGTAAAGGTGCCATACGGCACAGAGCATCTTATACTGTTTCGCCATTGGTACGAAGGAATCGTCTTTGTGGAAGGCGTTCTGTTGCAAGATCCCCGTCTTGACCACACGAGAGATTTCGAGAATCAATCGCTGCGAATCCGGGAGCACGTCCTCACCTACAAGCTGCACGATATCCAGCAGTTTGCTCTCCTCCTGCAAAAGTCTGAGGACCTGGTTTCTGATGTGGATGGCGTCCTCGCCGACATTGTCGAAATACCATTCTTCGAGCATTTTCAAATAACCGCTATAACTCGACAGCCAGTTGATGGCTGGATAATGTCTCGAATAAGCGAGCTTTCGGTCGAGAGCCAAAAAGGCGTTTACATACCTTTTGGTGTTTTCCGTCACCGGCTCAGAAAAATCGCCACCGGCTGGTGAGACCGCTCCGATGATCGTCACGGAACCTTCATCTCCCTGGAGTGTTTTCACGTAGCCCGCACGTTCATAAAATTCCGCCAGTCTATAGGACAGATACGCGGGATAGCCTTCTTCCGCCGGCATCTCTTCGAGTCTTCCGCTGATTTCCCTGAGAGCTTCCGCCCATCTGGAGGTGGAGTCGGCCATAATTGCCACGTGGTATCCCATGTCCCTGAAATACTCGGCCATGGTGATGCCCGTGTAGATGCTTGCTTCCCTTGCCGCAACTGGCATGTTGGAAGTGTTTGCGATGAGCACCGTGCGCTCCATGATCGGTCTTCCCGATTTGGGATCGATCAGTTTCGGGAACTCCTCAAGTACGTCCGTCATTTCATTCCCACGTTCTCCGCACCCTATATAGATGATGATGTCCGCATCCGACCATTTGGCAAGTTGATGCTGGGTCATTGTTTTTCCGGTACCGAATCCCCCCGGAATTGCCGCTGTTCCGCCCTTTGCTATAGGAAAGAACGTATCGAGAATCCGCTGTCCAGTAATCAGAGGCTGTGAAATCTTCATTCTTTTTTCGATTGGACGTGACTTTCTGACCGGCCAATCCTGGTACATTTTGACTTCTGTGACTTTTGAATTTTTATCCTGGACGCTGAGCAGCACATCGTCAGTAAGATGGGTCCCGCTCGCTACAGAGCTGACGACCACGCCATTCACTCCAGGTGGAATCATGAGCTTATGAGTAATGAGCTCTGTCTCGACAACGTGTCCAAAAATCTGACCGCCCTTGACATGGTCACCGGTTTCAATGAGCATCTCCACATCCCAGGACTTTTCAAGGTCAATGGTGAGTAGACCGATTCCGAGTGGGATGAAATTTCCGCTGGACTCTTCGATTTTTTTCAGCGGCCTGCCGATGCCGTCAAATATAT
The DNA here is from genome assembly GCA_021107455.1 of Clostridiales bacterium. Taxonomy (GTDB): domain Bacteria; phylum Bacillota; class Clostridia; order Peptostreptococcales; family Acidaminobacteraceae; genus Fusibacter_D. The sequence continues at coordinate 1,981 of JAIOSU010000266.1, forward strand.
TGCCCATCAGTCCGGGACCGAGTTTCAGTGAAAGCGGTACACCGAGACCGACGATTTGCTCATGGAGCCTTAAACCTTCTGTTTCCTCGTAGACCTGAATCGTGCCGACATCGCCGTTCAGTCCGATGATCTCTGCGATCAACCGCTGTTCGCCGACCAGTACCATTTCTCTCATCATGAAACTTGCGAGGCCGGAGCCTTTGACGACAGGGCCGTTAATGTATGTAATTCTGCCTTCACCCTTCATCTTCACAAGCCTCCCCGGTAGTTTCGTACAGTGTGTTCAGCATGCATCCCAGATAATCATCCAGGGCATCCACTTCACTGTCCAGTGTGAAATCGTACTTTTCACTCCCGTCTTTTAAAATATAAAAACCGCCAATCAGTCCTTCATTGGTCTCTATTGAAGTCCCTTCCGGCAAATACTTCTCATCTATTATGCGTACGCCGATGACTAAATCCTCAAAATTCTCAAAACTCTTTAGAGCGATATCCAGTTTTTCTTTGAAATAAGACTCATATAGCTCCGAATCCACAGCTTTTTTCACCTCATCAAGCAAACTCTCCTTCAGTGATACAAATAACGCACTTTTCTTTTTGAGGATCCTGTTTTGGGCCTCCGAATGAGTCTTTGCAATCACTTTGCTCTTGCGTTCCAAGGCCTTGTGCTGGATTCCCAGAAGATACTCCGAGCGCGATGCTTCACAGCCCGATTCCATGTCGTCGAGAATCTGTGCGTGCTTGATATTGAGCTCCTCAAGTTTGCGCTTCGGTTCTGAAAGCGCTTTTTCTTTTACCATTTTTGAAAACAATTCTATTTTCATCTCTATCGTAATAATAAGATCACCCTCTTCACAGCTTTATGCCTATCGAATTCTTGATGTATTTCATGATGTAATCCTTGTCTCTCAGCCCACCTGGTTCCGGAATTTGTATGATCAGCGTATTTTTGCGTTCCAGCTTGGTTTTCATGATGAGCGGTTCGATCATGTTGTGCACATTTTCTGAGACAATTACAAGTGCCACAGTAGGGTCCTCAAGTAGCCTCTCAAGGCTGCTTGTGGCTTCATCCACATTAGTGACCAGCCTGCTTTCAATGCCACCAAGCCGCATCGCAGTCATCGTCTCAGTTTTTTCGCACAGACAAACGCTTCGCATCACAGCCTTCCAAGAATCAAGATGGAAATGATCAGACCATAGATCGCGATGCCTTCTGCCAGACCGACGAAGATCAAGGTTTTTCCGAGTATTTTTGGATTTTCAGATACTGCGCCAAGTGCCGATGAACCGACGCTGCCGACGGCATACCCAGCACCGATGGTGGCAAGTCCCGTGGAGATTGCCGCAGCGATATAGCCGAGTCCAGCAGACCCGTTCACCACTACAGGCTCAATGGCCTGAACGTCTTCAGCTGCAGAGAAGCCCGCGCCTGAGAAGATGGAAACAGTTGCCATGAGGACGACTGCGATGAACAATAGTACGTTGGTGCCCATGATCAGTCTGATTTTGCGGTTGGCAGCTTCGATGGACGGTTGAAAATAATAGTAGATCCCAAGTCCGATGGTGACCAAAATAATCATACCGAGAAAAATAACGTAACCCATAATGTCCTCCTATATTTTGTCCGGTGTGAAGAGAATCCCGTCACCCGAATAATATTTACTGAATAGTTCGTAGTAAAACAATCTTAATCCCTGAATAAAAACGACAAGCCCCTCTAGTGCAATAATGATGACGTTGCCGAGGAGGAACATGGCGATGTTACCGGTGGTAGTGCCGATCATTTCGGCGAGTGTGTGGAATGCGATGAAAAGTCCCACGTGGTTCAGCGCAAAGGCTCCAACTCTGATGAACGATGCCGTGTTGCTGATCATACCGAGGAAGGTCTCGAACAGATTGAAGACCCCTTCCACATAGTAAGCACTGGGTGCTTCGTCAATCAATCTCTGATGCCCCAGCAGTTTGTTGCTGAGCGGTTGCTTCACTAGTAGCAGCACCACGCTGACCAGAATCACGATCTCAAGTACGATTATCGGTAAAATCTGATCACCGACGAACATGCCATACACCAGCATCAGGAGTGCCGTGAGCAATATGAGTCCGTTGATACCGTTTCTTCCAAACACGCCTTCTTCTATGTCCCTGAGTCTGAGCTTGTTCACAATGCTGTATAGGTAGCTGATGTAAACGAGGACGATGCCGATGACGATCGCGTAAATCAGGACCAGGTTGATGTTGTCGATTGGTCTGAAATAAATTGATAAAGGAACGACCCTCGAAATCACGTGCTCATATCCGAAGAATGAATCGTAGATGAACCCGAAAAACATGGAGCCGATACCGATTCGCGTGAGTATTCCACAGAATTCCGGACTAAATTTCTTTCTGAGGAGCAGACCTGCCAGCACGATCACAAGACCTTGACCCAAATCTCCAAACATCGCTCCAAACAGGATCATGTAGGTGATGCCGAAAAAGAATGTCGGATCAGTTTCGTTGTGCATCGGAGTGCCGTACATGTTGACCAGCATTTCAAAGGGTTTGAAGAACCAGTTGTTTTTCAGGAACGTCGGTGTCGGAATCCTGGAGGAGACCTCTTCCGATTTCTTGAAAGTGACCAGTGTCTGTGGAGGTGGTCCAAATAATTCATGAAGCAGTTCAATGTCCTCAGCCGGTACCCAGGCAGAAAGATACGCCAGATTCTCAGTGACGGCCACTTTTGTACGGACCTTGTCGATTTTGCGTTCCATGATCAGCATGGAATACAGTCTGTCGAACTCCTCACTGTTTTCCGATATGTCCTTTTGCGTCATGGTCTCTATCTCGACAAGTCTGTTCTCACATTCGATTTTCTCATTTTTGATGGCTTCCACCAATTTTCCAGGCGTCTCGTAATGTTCGTCCTCGAGATTGATTTCCACGAAATCCGTACTTCTGAGAATCCTTCCCATCTCGACGTCCAGACTCTTAGGGGAAACGATAATGTAGAATTCCTTTTCCTCAAAAGTACCGGCATGCAGCACCAGTGCTTTGATGTTGTCGTAGTTTTGGGAGATTCGTTTGGCTTTCTCCCTGGTCAAGAATCCAAGTTTTACGGTAAAATGGTCCATGTTCAAAAGCTTCTCGAGGTCGATATCGATGTTTTTTATGCTTTCAAGGACTTTATACTGCTCCAGTTCCTTGATTCTCGACTCAATTTGAGTGACCTCTTCGGTCAA
>JAIOSU010000006.1 GCA_021107455.1 Clostridiales bacterium
GCTCTTGCATAAAGCAGTCTCAGGTAGTCGTATATTTCTGTCACGGTTCCAACAGTGGAACGCGGATTTTTGCTGGTTGTCTTTTGATCAATGGAAATGGCTGGTGATAAGCCTTCTATATATTCAATATCGGGTTTCTCCATCTGTCCCAAAAACTGTCTTGCGTATGAGGACAGACTCTCAACATATCTCCTTTGACCTTCGGCGTAGATTGTATCAAACGCAAGTGATGATTTGCCGGATCCGCTTAGACCCGTGATTACTACAAGTTTATCCCTTGGAATGGTTACGTCGATGTTTTTCAGGTTGTGCTCTTTGGCACCTTTTACAAATATTTGATCTCTACTCATTATCTTTTCCTCGAATCATTTCATCGTTTTTATTTCCACTATCATATCTCTAAGCTCGGCAGCTCGCTCGAACTGGAGATGCTTTGATGCTTCGTACATCTCAAATTCAAGACTCTCGACATACTCCCTGCGCTCTTTCTTAGTCATCTTTTTGATGCGATCCACTTCATATATCTCATCGTCATCTGCAACGATGGTCGCTTCTATGACCTCTCTGATCGCTTTGATGATTCCCTGTGGGGTTATATTGTGTTCTTTATTGTAAGCTTCTTGAATCGCTCTTCTTCTATTGGTCTCATCGATAGCGAACTTCATGGATTTTGTGACGACATTGGCGTACATGATGACCCTTCCGTTGATGTTTCTGGCCGCACGTCCAATCGTTTGTACAAGTGAAGTTTCAGATCTTAAAAAGCCCTCTTTATCAGCATCCAGTATAGCGACCAATGATACCTCAGGCAAGTCCAGACCCTCACGCAATAGGTTGATGCCCACCAACACATCAAAAACACCTTTTCTAAAATCTCTAATGATGGTCATACGTTCCATGGTCTTGATTTCCGAATGCATATATCTGACTTTCACATCCAGTTTTTTAAAATAATCCGTCAGGTCCTCAGCCATTTTTTTAGTCAAAGTGGTCACGAGAACACGCTCGTTTATCGCTACTCTTTTCATGATTTCACTGTATAGATCGTCAATCTGATTTTTGATGGGACGCACTTCAATTTCCGGATCCACCAATCCAGTAGGTCTTATGATCTGTTCTACAATTTTACCACTTTTTTCATACTCATAGGGACCAGGTGTAGCACTTACATAAAGGAGTTGATGGGCCAGTGACTCAAATTCTTCAAAATTGAGCGGTCTATTGTCCATCGCTGATGGCAGTCGAAATCCGTAATCCACCAATGATTGCTTTCTGGTCCTGTCACCACCAAACATGGCTCTGACCTGAGGTATACTTACATGAGATTCGTCCACGACAATTAAAAAATCATCGGGAAAATAATCCAGCAATGTGTAAGGTCTACTTCCTGCCGGGCGCCCGGATAAAACTCTCGCATAGTTCTCTATGCCTTGACAGAAACCCATCTCTCTCAACATCTCGAGATCGTATTTGGTTCTTTGCTCTATACGTTGCGCTTCAATCAGCTTATTGTTATCTTTGAAGTATTTGACTTGATGCTCCATTTCCTCTTCAATGACTTCAATGGCCACTTCAAGTTTATCTTTTGGAGTCACATAATGTGAAGCCGGATAAATGGTCAAATGGGTCCTATAGCCCAAAATCTCACCGGTAAGTGCATTGACTTCAGCTATTCGATCCACTTCATCACCAAAAAGCTCAATGCGATATGCACGCTCAAACTCATAAGCGGGCATGACTTCAATCACATCTCCCCTGACTCTGAACGTATTTCTGGTGAAATTGATGTCATTTCTCATATATTGAATGTCTATGAGTCTACGTAAAATCTCATCTCTCGATTTATGTACACCCGGTCTGACTGTGAGTGTCATGCTGGAGTAATCAATCGGATCACCGAGTCCATAGATACAGGACACAGAAGCAACAATGATGACATCTTTCCTTTCAAACAATGCTGATGTCGCAGAGTGTCTAAGCTTATCGATTTCTTCATTGATAGTAGCGTCTTTCTCAATATATGTATCTGACCTGGCCACATAAGCTTCCGGCTGATAATAGTCATAATAACTGACAAAAAATTCCACTGCGTTGTCCGGAAAATATTCCTTGAACTCAGAGGCCAGCTGTGCCGCCAATATCTTGTTGTGAGCAATGACCAATGTAGGCTTTTGAACTTTTTCGATAATATTCGCTACTGTAAACGTTTTTCCCGAGCCCGTTACTCCAAGTAGAATATTATGCTTTTTGTCATGCAATATGTCATCAGCAATTTGTTCTATAGCAAGAGGTTGGTCTCCTGTGGGTTTATATTTGGAAACTACTTTGAATCGATCCATCTTCTTTCCTCCAAACATTTGTTCGTATTTTCATTATATCGGTTTCCATTTTCATAGTCAATGCAGAAAAAAGGGCATATGTATGATTCATACATAATGCCCCCGTTTTTGTACTTTCTTATTGTACCCCCCACCAAGTCAAATAAGCAATTAATCCTATAAGAATGACTGTTATGCAAAAACCTATAGCCAGTCCCATTTTCTTGCTGTCTTTTACCGGTGTTTGAATCTCACCTTTGTAAATTTCCGTTTTAACCAATCCGTCAACGATTTCCTTGATAGTGTCCACTTCTGTTTTGATTTTTTGAGTATTCATAGTCACCCCTTGATCAAAAATATCAGTTTAATTTTTCACCCAAGACATCGATTGCCTTTTGTAGTTGATTGTCGTCTTCATCCGTTGGAGACTCTAGTTCATAGTACGATTCATCCATTTCAATGATTATATCCGGTTCAATCCCAATCCCGTGAATATTTTTACCATCAGGAGTGAAATATTGTGATGTCGTCAATTTGAAACCAGTACTTAAATCATATGGTTTGACGATTTGTACAACACCTTTTCCAAAAGTTGTCGTACCGATGATAGTAGCTGCCCCATGATCCTTGAGTGCTCCAGTCAGAATCTCGGAAGCACTGGCTGAACCTCCATCAGTAAGAACAACCCACTCTACATCGTATTTGCTTGAATCTGAGAAAAACTCCTCGTTATCGCCATTTCTACCTTCAGTGTAAACGATCAATTCTTTTCCGAGCATATAGTCGGCTATATCGACACATTGACTCAAATAACCACCCGGATTCTGTCTAAGATCAAGAACTATACCCTTAGCACCTGATTTAATCAAATCCTTGGTATGCTGATCAAATTCACTAGCTGAGTTCTCATCGAACATCGAGAGTCTCAAATAGCCCATCTGTTCATCGAGCATCCTTGATTTTACCACCTTGATGTCAATCCATGCTCTTACTATTTCAACGTCGAAGATGGAATCCTTTGAAGGTCTGTAAATTGTGAGTGTCACTGGAGTTCCAGGTTCGCCCTTGATAATCTTAATAGCTTCATCCATAGTCTCCGCATTATATGGATCACCATTCACAGCTGTTATAATATCTTTTGCAACCAAGCCGACTTTGTCCGCTGGAGTATCTTCAATTGGAGATACGATTTCAATTTCATTGTTGTCATTTGGAGTCAGATAAATACCGATTCCTGGATATTCTCCTGTGGATGATTCCATATAATTTTTAAATTCATCTGAATTCATATAGACAGAATATGGATCATCCAGTATTTCGAACAGGCCTTTTTTCATACCCTCTATCAAAACTTCATCCTCGATATCGAGATAATAGTTTTCTAATATATACTCTTTCAGATCTTCCACTTCACCATATTGTTCATAAA
>JAIOSU010000114.1 GCA_021107455.1 Clostridiales bacterium
TGTAACGAATTTTACCTTTGCAGGTTCGCCATGGTACTCTTCAAATCTCTCTAGATCGATTTTATCGCCATTGATCCAGCTGACAAATTTGAAAGGACCTGTACCAACTGGGTTTTGACCATAGTCTTCACCAGCTTCAGTAACAGCTTTTTCATTTAGGATTCCCATTGCAGTATGTGCAAAGTGAGCGATCAATGGTGCAAATGGATCTTTTGTTGAAATTCTGATAGTGTAATCATCAATCACTTCAACTTTTTCACCATCAATTGGACCAACGATGTGTCCGATGTGTGAAGATTCAAGTGCTCTTAAGATAGTGAATTTAACGTCACTTGCTTTAAGTTCTTCGCCATTGTGGAATAAGACGCCTTCTTTAAGTTTGAACTCGTAAGTCAACTCATCGATTTGAGTCCATGATTCAGCTAAACCTGGTTCCAATTCCATTGCTTCATTTTGATTGACCAAAGTCTCATAGATTTGCTTTGATACTCTAGAAGATGGTTGGTCATTTGTAGCATGTGGATCAAGTGATTTTGCATCAGCGCCTTGACCAACAATCAAAGTGTCCTTTACAGGATCAGTTGATGGTTCTGAATCCACAGGTGTTTCAGATGGTGTTTCACTTGGCTCTTCAGCTACCGGAGTTTCTGTTTCATTGCTACCGCAACCAACTGCAACCAGTGAGAAAATCAACATAAGACTTAATAATACTAGAAAACGTTTTTTCACTTTTGTATCCCCCTTTAAAATAATTGAAATTCAAAGACTCGCAACTTGCAAATCTTGTGTCAATTATAGACATTGCGTTTTATCAATTCAAGTTACAAAAAATTAAAAGCTTGTTTACAAAATTGAACTATTTTATTCATAATAGTAATTAATCATTCTGAAAATATTGAAATTATTGACTTCATTGTTTTTGAATATTGTATACAATACGTGCGCAACCGATTGCATTTTTCCTCAGAGAAATATGAGAAAAACTATTAAAAAATAATAATATGATTTTTCTAACTTTTGGTATGAAAAATGCAATAGCCCAAACCATTGATTTAGTAGTGTCATTTCGGGTAAAAACATATACGGGGATGACTATTATGAAATCTAGAAATTTACTACTTCAGATATATTGGATTTTGTCCTTTATTTATCTCGAATCATTTTTCAGTTTTTTTTACAGCGGAAGTTTCTTCTCTTCTGGTAGTCTCCACGCCATTCTTTTTGGAAGCACTTTTGCTCTGTTGTTATCGGTGATGTTAAGTGTTTCATCTCCTGGAATCAATCGGATCACAAATTCCATTGGACTATTCATTGTTGGGTTCATATATGCCTCCCAACTCGTCTATTATCGTATTTTCAAAACCTTTTACATTGCATATTCCGTAGAAAATTCTGGTCAAGTTTTTGAATTTGCAGATCATGCTTTTTTTGGAATTATTGAAAATTTATCCGAGATAATACTCTTGTTTGCCCCTTTTTTTGTTTTTCTGATTATCATGAAGATTTTCAGTTTCAAAATTCACCGAGATTTAAAAGCTTCCGTGGTAATTTTGGTTATAATTTTATTAATACACTCAGGTGCAATAGCACTAATGGATGAAGATGACAATCGTGAGAATTCAGCTTACAATTTGTATTATCATGCCAACAATCCGGACTTTTCAGTGGGTAAGCTTGGACTGATGACTTACATGAGGCTTGATCTCAAAAGACATCTCACGGATTGGTCTCCAGAATTGATAACGACATCTCAAAACGAGAAAAGAACGTTTATGTTCGACGACAATCATAATGCAATTCAAATCGACTTTGATGCTTTGATTGAAGAAGAAACGAACCAAGATGTCATAGCTCTTCACAACTATTTCAAAAGTCAAATGCCATCTAAAAAAAATGAGTATACAGGATTATATGAGGGCTACAATCTAATTATGATCACTGCAGAATCATTTTCGCATTTGGCAATTGATGAACATCTTACTCCCACACTTTATAAAATGACCCAAGAGGGTTATCAATTTGATAACTTCTATACTCCAATCTGGGGTGTGAGCACCACTGACGGAGAATATGTCGCAACAACTGGATTGATTCCAAAGAGTGGTGTTTGGAGTTTCAAGCAATCAAGTGACAATGCTCTTCCTTTCACACTGGGCAATCAGCTGAAAAATATTGGTTATACCACCAAAGCCTATCATAATCATACTTATAATTATTACGGCCGAGAGCTATCGCACCCAAACCTTGGCTACGACTATAAAGGTATTGGAAATGGACTTGAACTTACTGACACATGGCCAAAATCCGATCTTGAGATGATGCATGTAACCTTACCTGAATATGAGGACTTCACTCCTTTTCACGCTTATTACATGACTGTGAGCGGTCATATGAGATACGTTTTCAATGGCAATTTCATCGCAAAAAAAAATAAGGCACTAGTCGAAGACTTGCCTTATTCAGAACCGGTCAAAGCTTATTTGGCCACACAAATTGAACTGGACCGTGGAGTGCAATATCTGCTTGAGTACCTTGAGGATTCAGGACTCGCTGATAAGACACTCATTGCAATAAGCTCGGATCACTATCCGTATGCCCTTACTTATGAGGAAATTGAAGAACTTAATGGTGGTCCTGTTGAGCGTGATTTTGAACTCTATAGAAATGCTTTTATACTTTATACCCAAAATATGACTCCGGTCTCAATTGATACTCCGGCTTCAAGTCTAGATATTTTGCCCACCCTTCTCAACTTACTCGGGGTAAATTATGATTCCAGGCTTTTAATGGGACGTGATATTTTTTCTAATCAAGACCCTTTGGTAGTTTTCTACAACAAGAGTTATAAAACAGATCAGGGGCGTTATAATTCCAGAACAGATGAATTCACTACCGCAGTATCTCAAACAGACAGTGAAATGTTCAACAAAGAAACCTATAAAAAAAGAATTTCTACTATTGTGGATGAAAAATTTTATTACTCCAGCAAAATACTGGAACTGGATTATTACTCAAAAATACTTGAATTTACTGAAAAAACCAAGGATTGATATAATGCAATAAAAATGCGGCAGCGACAGCCATCCCCACGATTCTATGAGTTGTGGCGAGTTTTTTATTGCGTTTTTTCTTATAATAGAATCCTATGAACCCGTTGATGATCAGAATGAGCAAAAGAAGTGAACCGGTATGAAAGCTTAAGATGCCACCAAGTTTGTTATAACCGTGGATCAGTCCGGTCACAATCAGTGTTATTCCGACATAAGGATGAACTTTTCTTCCCATTTTCAAAGCTTTGTTGAACTTCTTCTTTTTTCCTCTGAAAACTCTTTTATTGAGTTCCAATGCCAGAGGAAATGATAACAAATAAATCAAAAGTATGACATTGAACCATGGTAGATACTTCATAAAACCCACCTTTCTTAAATTGGCAGCAGAGTAATCATATAGCCACCAGCAATGAAACTTACTACATTTGCAATGATAACAAAACAGGCTTTTCTCGAATTTGAGTGTTCTCTCACCAATCTGAAAAATAATGCCATTTCGAAAATAACAATCAGTATTTCTGCAAAAAACAGACCGAAAATCGAGTAGCCAATATTGATTGGGAATCCTGTGATCCAAATATTGAGAGCGATTTGTGTCATCAGATTGATTACGAGAAAAGCGATCCAGGATTCTTTTTTTCTAAATGCAAAAAACCAAAATAGCAATCCTTCCAGGATTAGAGTCATAACAACGCGAATCACAACAAGTGCTGCAGAACGCAATTTGAGTTTTCCTGGAATCAGAGCCATTTCAGACAAATCCAACGTATAAACATTGTTATATTTTTCTGGAACACTTCCCAGTTTAATTTCAAAGAATTCACTTCCATAACTTATGCTGAATATGTACTCAGGGCTGTCTGGCAATTGTCTATAGTAGAATTCATAATACTTATCCAGTATTTTATCGGTGACACCCGCATAAATCACCTCTCCATCTTTTTCAATACCAATCATCAAATCATCTGGAGCATCAGGAACGATGATCACTATTGATGGCGGCTGAGCGGAATTGCCAAAACTTATGAATTGTGATAAGTGCATGCAGCATAATATAAGTAAAATCAGAGTCCTCTTCATTTCAACCTCCAATTTTATGATAATCATATCTAATCAAGTCCAAAAATACTATTGGCTCAATAAAGTCTCGACATCCATAAGGATCATGCCTTATCGCTGTTCCAGATATGCTGATATTTTTTCTGTCAATGTCCACGAGCCTATTTATTGCACCAAGGGCTTTACTCATTCGTTCGCCATAGGCTTCACTGGAATAAAATGCGGAAATTTTGACACCCTCTATCAATTTAAGGATATATTTTTCATGCTTTTGCTGTATCTCTTCAGTATAACCCACGTCATTTGGAACATCTTTAGCTTCAATCACCCTAATTCCAGGATAAAGCTTTCGGATCCATCCAGCCCTAACTTCAAGTGGGATATTAGTATACTTTGGAGCATCATAAACAATTACGATCAATTCGTCCATTTCTTCAAGCGCTTTTTCAATGATATGCTGATGACCCTTGTGAAGGGGTGCATATTTGCCTATTGTCAGTCCTGTCTTCATATCAAAATTCAATGCTCTGATTGTATACATCTACGACAAACGACTTACAATTACCATTGAATCGCTCTACAACAAGAGATTCTATAGACTTCATTGCATCATCAAAAGATTGATCCTGGCCAAATCCGACCAATTGAAATACTATATTGCTGCTGTTCAGTGTCATTTTTCCATGTTCACTTTGTCTCCATACCCATTTTCTGGTCTGGACAATATTACCGCTCGTGAAAACCAGTTCGTCCTCATCCACTTGCTCGTAATCTTCTGCACCAAAAGGCAAAAATCGATCTTCAGGCTTGCTGAAGCGCACTTCCATGTCCTGCGCGATATCATCTAGATCATGTCCTCCAAGAGAAATGACCTTTTCAACCGAAACCGCATTACAAAGATCTACAAGGGCATTTATTTTTGGCAAGTTGCCACCTTTCAAAATTCGTTTGAACATGGCCTCGACTGAAACCAGATACTTATTGGGATTGATTCCTGATTTAGTCATGACATCTCTATAAAGTGCCACATTACGCACTTCCCTCAATTGCTCCTGTCCCAAAGCGGTTCGCATATTTTCTTCAGCTCTTCTTAATCTGGACTCATCTTCATCAGTAGTTTCTGAGTTCTCTAGACCTTTTCCAATTATTATTCCGAATTTTATGTCCTCCCTAAGTTCAAACACTTTTGCATCTACAGTATATTTCATGAAAACACCTCCAGTCATATTATGGTTTTTCCTTATGCTCAGCGATCTTTTTCTGTAAAAGCTTACCGCCTTTGCTTGCCGCATTCCCTACAACTTTTGCGCCTCTAAAAAGTAATTTTTGAGCTAAGCGTACTTTATATGCCAAACTGTAGGCTTCATGGTATGCGATTTTTTTGAGCAGTTCCTGTTCTTTGGGATCTTTTTCTTTGAGTTCCTTATCCAACCTTTTCACCTCCATTGATCCAACATTGCTTTAAGCTTAATATCCTCTTTTGCGAAAATCGCACCAACGGTCATCAAAGATGGAGCTTCTTTTCCAGGCTCAGGCCATTCCAGCTCGATTCCAAGCAACTCACTGGCGATATCGCCCACCAAAAACCCAATGGATTCCAGAGAATATTTCATACGATCTTCATATCTGCAACTTTTGTCATCTGTCCTCAGACAATCCTCACACAAATAACAATTGCCGGCAATCAGAACTTCGACATCATGTGATTTGCTAAGTTCGATCAACTGGTCACCAAGCTGTCTTCTAACTTTCTGAAAATAGGTGTTCATTGAAGTATTTGACAGCGACTCTTCATTTCTGATAATTTTTTCTCCAATGAGTAAAACGTAGTCATACGAATCAAGGTATGAGACTGCACTGAAGTCATGAGGTGGACAAGACCATAATTTATTATAGTTTGGACATGATTTACAATAGCCTTCCACTCTGACAGGTTCATAAAATTTGAAGATTGCTTCCTTTGGTACAATTTTAGTAAAATGAATTATTTCGAAATCTTGATGCATTCAGGAGCCTCCGTTTTATTTTCATACTTAATTATACGCTTTTGACCCCTAAAATAAAAGAGGGCACCTAAGTGCCCCCCAAAGTTTGTTCAATTATGCGGCAATCAAGAAATCAAGTGCACTGACAGCATCAGAAACATCTTCGATTCTTCCATCTTCAATCGCTTTATCAAATCCAGCTTTGTTCATGTAATCGATGAGGACTTCATCCATTGCACCGTACTCAGCTATGACTTTCTTTCCGATGAACATAGTATAATCGTCGCCACCTGCTACTATAAAGTCATTTGTTGCGAGTGTATATGTCTTTGTTAGATCAACAAGAACACCTGCAACTTTTAGTTCAACAACTCTTTCTCCAGCCGGTTTTGTTGAGTCGAATTTCACTGTCATCCCTGCGATATGAGGGAATGCACCTTTAGCTTCTGGATACATGTCAATACCATTTTCCATAGCTGCAACAAGGTCTGCACCAGTTACTTCAATAACTCTAACAGTATTTCCGAAAGGCAATACTGTAAGGACTTCGCCTTTTGTTACTGGACCGGCATCAATCGATGAACGAATTCCACCACCGTTTGTAAACGCCACATCTGCACCACTGATATCAAGTAATGATTCAGTGAGCAAGTTTCCAAGATTAGTTTCGCCTGCTCTTACAGATGCTTTTTCACCGTTGAGAACAACAGGTGAAGTTGCTACAACTTCTTCGGTGATGATATCATTAGCTGCTTTAATTTCTGCGATGAGCGCTGTCATTGCAACGTCATCTACGAGTTCCAAAGACTCGTCTTTTGTGAACAATGAAGCACCTTTGGAATCCATAGCGCCATCTTTGAAAGCAAATTCAACAACACCGATATTTTTGGTTTTCTCTCCAGAAGAAACGATCAGTGTATCACCGACCATAAAACCGTTGTCATATGCTGAATGTGAGTGACCATCAATAATCAGGTCAATACCATCAACCGCTTCAACTAGACTTTCACTTGTAAGATCGCCTTCATCACCAAGGTGAACAAGGCCTACAATTACGTCAACATTCAATCCTTCAAGAGTTGCAACCATGTCAGCTCCTGTTTCGTAAATGTCTTCAAATGTCAATCCAACAGTATTGTCTGGATGTGATTTGTAAGTAGTTTCTGGAGTTGCTAGACCAAATACCCCCACTTTGATGCCATCAACTTCAAATACCTTGTAATCGTCTAAGAACAAGGAATCGTCCTCTTTGGTCACGTTGGCTGCGAGGACTGGGAAATCGAGCATTCCTACGAGTTTCTCAGTTTGTGCCGAACCATAGTCGAACTCATGGTTACCCACTGTCATGACGTCATATCCAAGTGCATTCATAACTCTTGTTCCGACTTCGCCTTTTGAAAGTGTTACAAGGTTGTGTCCTTGGAGTGCATCACCGGCGTCCATAATCAAAAGATTGTCACTCATGTCTTCCATCATTTTATAGAAAGTCGCCATTTTTGCTGCACCCATACCATCGTAGGCGCCTTCTATGAAGAAGCCGTGCATGTCGTTGGTATGAAGAATTGTAAGGGATTTATACTCTGGGAATAATCCTTGTTTGATCAAATCGTAAACATTCACTGATTTGACATTAGGTGTTCTGCCATCAGCAGATGTCGGTATCGCAATTTTTCCATCAATGATCATTTGATAAATTTCATCTTTGAGTTCATGATTTAAATCAGCACCGACTATTTTCCAGTTATTGTCCACTGAAGGTGTAGCGTTTCCACCTTTTTCAGCGTCAAGGTAAGCGGCAATCAGTTCTCTAATTCTTCCTGCGTCTTGGAATTCGATGTAAGAATCGTAATAAACATCTTCTGATGTTGCAAGACCAAGGCTCATTAGAGTACCAAATCTGTAGTTGTTCACTGCAAGTTTGTATACCTGGGTGTCAACAATTGGTGCACCATTGATTGTTAAGTTTTTAATTCTATTGCCAGGCTTTTCGGAAATATCGATTTCATAATCAACGCCTGAGAACATATCATAATTGTAGCCTCTGATGTTTTCATCAAACGAAATGGTAACGTCACCAGGCTTGTAAGTGTTGTAGTAGCTAGCTGACCACTCCATGTACTCTTTGAGGTTTTCGCCAGTGATATTGACGCCCATCAAAGTATTGGTATATTTGTAGATATCAGCTGCGTTTTTCTTTTTAAAGTCACCTTCAAGTAAATTCATATCATTTTTAAATGCCGCAGCGGAACTGATCTGAGCATCAGTATAATATAATTGAACTTCATTGATCAGGTCGATAAGTGCTGAATCTTCAAGTTGGATTGTTGGCATAGTGGTCACTTTTGATTCGCCAGTGATATAATCCACTCTCTCAACAAAATCAGCAGTTACTTTACCAACTATAGTGTTCGCATCAGCAATGGATTGCTCGTGAACAAATGCATACTTATCAAGAATAGTTTGATCTTCTTCAACTTTAGCAGTTTCAATATTTTGTGTTGTTACAGCAACGACGTCGTATCCATCAGCTGTTTTAGCAATTTCAATCTCAGCTTTGGATACTGCCCAGCCATATGATCCTGGCTCGATCAATTTTACGCCATTGATTTCGTTTTCATATTTCGAGTGAGCATGTCCTCCAAAGATGACATCAAACTGCGGAAACTTCTCTGCGATCATATCAATTCCTATGAAATCATGTTCACCTTCAGGTCCAAGGTGGAATGCACCGACCAGAACATCATATTTACCTTCGAGTTCAGCAACCACTTTCGCAGTCTCTTCTTCAATATTTGTAAATTCAAGTCCTTCATAATGGCTAGGTGAGCTAGCTTCCCAAACTGGAACGTGTGGTGGCATAAGTCCAACTACAGCAACCTTCACTCCACCTATGTCAAAAATTTCGTAACCTTTCACATATCTTTCAGTTGTACCTTCTTTGTAGATGTTGGCGGCAAGAACTGTTCCCTCAAAAGCGGCTATGTTCTTGTCCACAAAGGATTTTTCGAAATTGAATTCATGATTACCAATGGTCCATGTATCGTATCCAATATCATTCATGACTTGAATCATTGGATGAACCGGTAAATCATTGAATAGGTCGGCACTGTTGTCTTGTAAAGTGTCGCCCAAATCCATCAGCAATAAGTTAGAATCAAGAGCTCTCTCTTGTTTGACGATAGTTGAAACTTTTGCAAGACCAGCATCAGCATCCACATCATCTATAGCATATTCATATGCATAGATCCTGCCATGTAAGTCTGATGTTCCGAGGATTGTGATCTTATCTGTGGATTCAACCGCCTCTCCTTCTCCTTCACCTGGAATTTCAATCTTATCGCCTATGTAAATCTTATTGGGATCTGCGATATTGTTGAATTTCGCAAGCGTCATATAATCTGTACCATAATTTTGTGCAATTCTCCAAAGTACATCGCCTTCTTTGACTATGTACGTTTCGGCGAATCCCCCCATGGAAAATGATGAAATGATCATCACTGCGACTAGGAGTAAACTCAGTTTCCTTAAGTTCCTCATAAACAATTTTCCTCCTTTTAACTTTTGCTTGATTGTTGATATTCACACAATAACAGAATATCATTTGAACATCTTGAAGAATATGTTAAAACTCTACATATATTCAAAATATTCAGTTATTTCAGGTTTCGACGCCCATTTATTTTAATACCATTATATTAATGGAAATAAACAAATAAAAATCTTATCTCAAAAGATATTCATCACTCAACTCTTTCTGATCACATCCAGATTGGATTTCAGGATATTTTTTTCCTCATACATTTTTTCATCAGCCAGCATAATCAACTCATCCACTTTAGTACTTTCCTTGTTATCGTGACAAACCACCCCATGACTGACACTGATCAAATATGGTCTGAATTCGGTATTATTTATTTGTTCGTAGGCCTCAACAATTCTTTCCCATACATTTTCCGCTCCTGAAGGATCCAGCTCATCAAACACAATCAAGAATTCATCGCCCCCCATTCTGATAATAAAATCATTGTCTCTGATCATCTTTCTTATGACATCAACAACAGTGACTATAAGTTCATCTCCCAGCTTATGGCCCAATAGGTCATTGACCAATTTAAGTCCGTTGACATCCACAAAACATATGCTCACCAAAAAATGACGCCTGTCGTTGATTGGGAACATATCATTGAGTCTCGTGATTCCAGCTCTTCTATTATATACTTTGGTCAAAGCATCGTATTCGGAATAGTACTTGATTTTGGAATATGCACTACGATCTTTGTCGAGCAAAAAAGCGACGAGCACTGAAATGATTATGATTAGAACGAAGTATACGATGTCATCCTTCAATAAATTCAGGATAAAATCCGATTGAATGTCCACAAATAGCGATCCATATTCTCCATCTCTAGGTACAATGGAAACGATATACCAATGCCCATCTCCAAACAAAATATTTTCTCCATTTCTGGAATCAATCATTGTCTCAAAATTAACAATTTCAGACGTGAATAATCCATTCGTTGATAAAAATTGTGTCTTTCCTTTCAATATGGCATTCCATTCCACCGGGTACCTGTTTCCGAAAGTTATGTCGCTTTGGTTTTCCAACATAAACTGCCATTCCAGTTCATTGTCTTCAGCCGATAGCCAATACCCGTCAGAGTTCAAAAGTGCCATTACACCATTGCTGTTGTAAGTAATTTTTTTAAAGGCATCTAGCAAATCTCTCGCACGATAATCAAGGATCAGAACTCCTTTCGAGTTTCCATAATTGTCATAATGTTGTTTTGCGAACCGGATCAATGGTTTGTATGGTTCGACAATTTCACCTTCACTCATATCAAGATCAAGTGGTGATACATAAATATCTTCTTTGTCAATTTTCATGATATCCTGAAAATAATATCTGTTTATTTTATTTTCCAGTTCATTATCCGGCACTATATAAGCCTCATCATTTGAATGTATTATACTGATTCGTTCATCACCATCCGTATCAATAAATCTTATTTTGTCATAGATGAATCGTTCACTCGAAAAATGCATCCATTCATTTTTTATTTCTTCAAATGTATGTGATGCTGTCAATCCATCATCAAAAATGCTGTCTATGTAATTGAGATCGGATAAGATCATTCTAAATTCATTGCCAATGTAATCGTTTTCAAGACTGACCACCCTTTTTTCATTGATTTCAATCGTTTCAAATTTTGAGCTTCTAACTTCCAGTTCGATGATATAAATAAATGCAAAGGCAACTGCCATCATAAGGGTCAGTGTAAGCAAAAAAATTTTATAGCGATTCACTATATTCGATTTTGTCTTTTCTTCACGCATCGAGAATCACATCCTTCTGTCCACATTGTTACCCAAAATAAAAGCCCGATGAACATTTCTCATCGGGCATTTGATTAAATCTTATCTATAATTTTTATGATATAACTGAGAGTATAAAAATCTCTATCCAAATGGTCCTCCACCTGTTCAAGTGATTTGATCAATTTCTCTTCTCCAAATTTTTCTATGAGAATCATGACACTTATGGTATTCATCGTTTTGTCTTTAGTATCAAGCACTCTTGATTTTTTAACAAAAACATTTTGCATCAACTTCTCTATAGCTGAACGAAGTATCTCGCTCATTTCAATTTCAGGCATTTCGCTGAAGATTCTTATTCCCGTTTGTTCGGGTTCCAAATATTTCACATGATCTATCCGAGTGTCAACAAAGAAAGAATTCTTGAACTGAGCCCCTCTAAAATCAACCCCTTCAAGTTTGGCACCCTCAAAGACGGTATTTTCGAATATGGCATTCCTGAACGTGCTGTCTTTCAAATTTGTTCCTGTGAATTCAGCTCCTCTGAAAGTACATCCATCAAAATTACATGATTTGAGATGAGCTCCTCTGAGACAAACATAATCAAAATTGGAATTTGAAAAATCAGTGTTGTAACTCTTGCTTTTTTGAAGATTTTGATACATGAAACTTTTATTTTTTTTATCTGCATTGTTATAATTGAACATCAGATTTCCTCCATATGAATAACTTGTCATTACAATTTCATGAACTTTTTAATTAGGAACCTGGCTGGTTTGTAATAGATTCCTTCCATTTTGTTTGTCACATTCCTCAGTTCTTCCCTAATGGCAATTTTTTGGGGACAATGCACTTCACAAGCTCCACATTGAGTACAAAGTGATGCATTGCTAGCTTCAGACTTAAGACTGGTTTGCATGATATACTTTCCTATTGCTGAAAACTTGCCTTCTATTTCCCTATCATTATAAGTTGAAAAGCATGTGGGTATGTCCACGCCAAAAGGACATGGCATGCAGTAATTGCAACCCGTACATGGGACTTTAATCTTTTCATCCAATATAGCCTTGACGTCAGAAAACAATTTGAAATCAGTATCAGTAAATGCGTTGGCTTCCGACGAATCTGCGACTCTTATATTTTCTTCGACCATTTCCTGTGAATTCATACCCGATAAGACAACAGTAACTTCCGGATGATTCCAAATCCACCTGAACGCCCATTCGGCGGGTGACCTTTTGATATAGGCATTGTCCCAAATCTTGAATACTTCCTTTGGCAGATTCGTGACAAGCTTTCCCCCTCTGAGAGGCTCCATGATCATCACAGGCAGTCCTTTGCTATGAGCATACTCAAGTCCACTCCTACCTGCTTGATTGTTCTCATCGAGGTAATTGTACTGGATCATACAAAATTCCCATTCATAACAATCCAGAAGATTTTTGAACTCTTCCCTACCTCCATGATAGGAAAAACCTATATTTATGATCTCACCTTTTTGCTTTTTTTCTTCTATCCATTCGACAATCCCAAGCCCTACCAAACGATTCCATATTTTCACATCCGTCAGCATGTGCATAAAATAATAATCGATTCGGTCGGTCTGAAGTCTTCTCAACTCCTCATAAAATACCTTGTCCAGATCTTCATATTTCTTGACCATAAAAGGAGGCAATTTTGTAGCAATTTTAACTTTGTCCCGATACCCTTTTGCAAGTACTCTTCCTAAAATCACTTCACTGTTTGGATACATATATGCGGTGTCAAAATAATTGACGCCATTTTCAATGGCATAGATGATCTGTCTTTCCACTTCATTTTCATCTTTAGAAAATCGCATACACCCAAACCCCAAGATAGAAAGTTTATCACCATTTTTGGGATTGACTCTATATTTCATTTTAAATCCTCCGTATCATAGACATAATATACGACAAATCACAGTAATATGCCACCATTATTAAGAATGTTCTGATTCATAACATTGTAAGAATGCATCAACAACACTCCTGTCATACTTCTTCCCGGAATCCAATTTGATTTTGGCAATAGCTTCATTTTTGGAGATTGGAGACTCATCAAAACTATTGGTCATGGCGTCAAAATCCTCAGCAACCGTCAGAATACGAGACAAATACGGAATTTTTTCACCTGATATTCCTTTTGGGTAACCGGTTCCATCCATATATTCATGATGATTGAATACAATTTCAGCCAACTCCATCGTTTCTTCAAATAGATTTAGGATTCTATAACTGATGGCAGGGTGCTTCTCAAGTTCATGTTTTTCCTCGTCAGATGGGGTGTGATCTTCATCCAACAGTGTATCAACAAAAATAATCTTGCCGATATCATGCAACAAACCTGCCTCTTTGAGTTTCTTGACTTCAGTTTCCTGCAATCCAAGTTCAACTCCTATTCTTTCGCAAATCAGGCTGACTGTATCATAATGAGCCTTCTCTCTTGGCGATTTGTCATGAAGTGTTTCAATTATAGTATGAATCATATTGGAATTGACATTTTTCTTATTGCTGGTCTTGTCTCTATACATGGCCTTCTCTGCGGCTTCCATTGATCTTTCAATACTTTGGCCTGCATTATGTTTCACATCATATCCAAGCGAGATGCTACACTGGATTGCATTGACTTTTTCTTTTGAGAGCTCCTCCTTGATTCTATCAACGATTCGCCCCGCTTCATATTCACCTGTATTGTGAAGGAGAATAGCGAACTCATCACCACCAACCCTGGCGATCACGTCCTCATCTCTACATATTTTCTTGAGTGCATCACTCATCTTGATGAGCAGTGCATCTCCTGCGGCATGTCCATAAATATCATTGGTGAGTTTCAGACCATTGACGTCACCAAAAATAATCGTAATCGGATAATTCTTGTCGACATCCATCTCTTTCATGACATCTTCAAAATATCTTCTGTTATATAACCCTGTCAATGAGTCATGATAACTCAAGTAGTTTATTTTTTCTGAATTGTGCTTTCGCTCGGTATTATCCATGAACGTGACCACTGCGCCGACAATTTCACTGGCTTTATGCTGTGGATGCGAATAGTATTCTACATTGAAGGACGATCCATCTTTTCTCCAAAACACTTCGTCATCTACATGTGTTCCCCTTTTGTCCTTCAGCGCCAGATATATTTTGCATTCTTCAAATGGCATAGTGCGTCCATCATGATATGTATGATGAATAAGTGAGTGGATGTCCTTGCCTAAAATCTCCTCTTGGTGCTCATACCCCAATAGTTTAAGACCGCTCTTGTTGATGAATGTACATTTGCCTTGAATATCCATACCATAGATTGCTTCAACCGTTGAATCCAGAATCAAATGAAGCTGATCTTTACTGTCTTGAATCAATGCCTTCGCAAAGGACTCCTTCCTTTTGCTATGGATATGCTCGGTGATATCCTCAATATAGGCTCCAACACCAACCTTTCCATTTAAGAGTTCTATTGGAAATTTGTTGGTTCTATAAATACGACCATCCCATTCCACTTGAGATATGTCGTTACTCATGGTTTCAAGCACTTTATAATCCGTAGCACGCCTAAGTTCGGCGAACTCCTTGGTCGTCAAAGCATAATCATCTTTTCCAACGATTTCCGATGACTGCATTTTGTAGAAACTTTCCATTGCTTTATTGATAAAAACATAATTCAAATTTTCATCCTTCAAATAAACCAATCGATCATCGGCATCGATGAAATTTCTTCTTAACTCACTGTAATTGAACAGCTCATCTTTGGTTTTTTTGAGTTTATTGTTCTTTAGAATGACAATTGCTATGAACAGAGTTGAAATCAATAAAAGTAGCGCATTCATTCTTTTATTGATTGTCTCGAGTCTTATCTCTTCAGTGATGTCATGAATAATGGAAAACAATAGCTTTTGATCACCGTACACATAGGGATATGAATAGACCTCCACATTTCTGATATCTCCATTACCAAGTCTGTGTTCAAAAACGAAAAAATTGCGTTGCTCCTTAGAAGCAGCGCTGATTTCATCATTGATCTCATCTACAGATAAGGTGTTGATTTCTGAGATGTTCATATTTGTGAGAATCTCAATGGAGTATCCATAAAATTTTGCCGCGGCGGCATTGGCGTATCTAATCTCACCCGTTTCAGTATCTATCAACATCATCGAAGACCCATGGCCATCAAACATGCTGTAAAAATCCGGTTCGATGATTTGACCATGGGAAATCCCGGTGAAAATAGAAAGCACCACAAATAAACATGCAACTTGTCGGATCAGTTTCATAATCAAATCTCCAATTCATTATTTAAGAACGTTGCACAACGCCATAAGGCGTTAAGTGCTCTACAGCCATCGGTCGATCCAAATGATAACCTTGTGCGTAACAACACCCCATTCTTGTCAATAAACTAAGTTGCTCCTTACTTTCAACACCTTCAGCGATTGTTTGAACACCTAGTTTATTTGAGAGATTGATGATTTCCTCTACGATGATTCTCTCTGAAGTATTGTTCACGATTTGATCAATATATGATTTGTCGATTTTAAGAGTGTCAAACGGTATCTTGCTCAGATAATTAAGTGAAGAATACTGAGTTCCAAAGTCATCCAGTGAAATTTTGATGCCCAAATCTTTCAATGAATTGATGATCAAAAGTGTATTCTTGAAGTTGTTGATCAATGAGTATTCTGTCAGTTCTATCTCAATACGTCCAGGGTTGATGCCAGTCTCCAAAAGCAGTGCTTTGATATATTCCACAATTGTATTGGATGATAAGGACTTTGAGGATAAATTAATGGATATGATATGATCCGTTTGCATCATATGACTTTTTATATATTCGAAACTTCGGTTCACGACCCACCGGTCTATGGCAGAAATTTGACCTGTTTGTTCTGCAATTGCAATAAGCTCACCTGTAGTCATATTAAAGAGTTCTGAATCAAATCTAAGCAACACTTCAAAACCAATTACGCCTAAGTTATTCAGCTGATAGATCGGCTGAAAATGCAATCGGAATAGAGATTGTTCTATAGCATTTTGAATTCGGCTCTCCACTTGAGTGATCTGTTCCACTTCACTTCTGAATTCTGTCTTATAATACACATAGTTGTCCTTACCGTTTCTTTTGGCTTTGTGAAGTGCCATATCTGCATTCATCAGGAGCTCACTAAGATTCAGACCATCTTTGGGATACTCTGTGATGCCAACACTAATGGAAGGGTAATAATCCATATGGTCGATATGCCACTTTTGTCCCGTTACAGCCATAAGTTCTGACATTCTATTCTTTATATCCTGATTATTGGTCTGATTACCAACCATCAAAAACTCATCCCCACACCATCTGAACATATCCATGTCTGAAAATTCCGAGGAAATTTTATGGGCAAATTCTTTAAGGAATCGGTCACCGAGCTCATGTCCGTATATATCGTTCAAATTCTTGAAATTGTCAAAATCCAAATAATAGAGTACAAATTCATTTTGCTTTTCAATTCTATCTTCAACTTCCTGTTCAAACATCACTCTGTTACCAAGTCCCGTCAATCTATCCTTATAAGCGAGTTCAATGATTTTTGCCTCCTTGGTCTTTTCTTCAGTGATATCCACGCCGAAAGATACAACCATAGGAACTCCAGTGTTTGGATCAAGGATTCTTTTTTTGTTCCAGAGCATGCAAAGTCTTTTGCCATCTTTTGCTATTATATAATTCTCATAACTTTCCAGTTTGTTGTCTCCACCTAAGCTCATGAGAATTTTTTCTCTTGTGTGACCCTCTTTCTCCTCAAGCAAAAGTTCATCCCATTTATGACCGATTGCATCTTGACTTTCAAACTTGAACAGTTCTGAAAACCGATCATTTGTCTCTATGAGTTCACCGCTTAGATTCCAAATCATGACGACTGTACTTGTCGTATTGAAAATTTCATCTTTGAATCTTTTTTGGTCTTCCAAATGCTTCATCGTTTCATTCAATTTGATTATTTGTTCATTGAGTTCATCATCTTTGGCTATCAGTTCTTCAGAAAAACTCACCAGCTCCTCGTTTTTCTCAAATAATATCTTGGTAAGACCATATATTTCACCGTATCCTATCTTCACAAGAAAATAGAGCAATAACGATGTGGAGAACACGTAGAACCAACCTTTGATGGTTTGAAGGCTGAGGACCAAGTCAGGTTCTTTGACAATATACAACAGCAACATATCAGAAAATATGATCCAAAGACATCCGACGATGCCATAGATCAGAACAATGCGCCACGTGTTGTTTTTTATAGATTTTTCCTCGAATTGATAATTTGTTAACAATTTTCTTAAATCATGATCATCTCTCAATTTACAACACCTCTACAATCATTTCTTTTTCTTTGGTACGTTCCAGTATAGTGATTGCTTTGAAATATTCGATATATAGCCTGTTCTCATCCGACAACTCTTTGATGCGATTCTTTGCAATCTTAAGTTTCATAACCTTGAAGTCAAAAATGTTTTTAAGATGAAGAAGCAAACTTTTGTAATCAGATTGGGTTTTTATAAACTCCTTGATATCATTTTCATGTTTGCAGGGCAAGTATACCAAGAACTTATCTTGACTGTATCTACAAAAATGTCCGGATTCGCCAAGCATATTTTCCACCTGCTCCTGATAATTATCGATAAGTTCATCCTTCCAGACATAACCGAATCGATTGTCAATCTGAAGTTCTTCTTTGATTGACATCATTATCATATATACCCCAGTATCATCCTCACACTCCATGGTTAAACTTTTCATGACATTTTCGTGAAAATGATCTTTCGAAAAAGCAAAATTATCATCAGCTTCCTTAGAGTCATGTCCTCTTGAATATTTGGCATACATAAGCTGCGTCAAATCCAAAATGCTTACCCAAGTGTACTCGCTTTTTCCAAGCTTAAATGGTGTAAATGTCATATCCAGCCATTTTGTGGATCGATTGTCTCTGATATTGAAAGTCCTTTTGACTTTCACATTTTTGATGGTCTGTCCATGTTCCTTTGACTTTATGGCTGAATTTCTCATCTTGCAGTTCCTGCATTGCTTTGTGGAACCGCATAGCTCACCACTTTCTGTGACAAATTCACAATGGAATATATTTCCGAAGTTCTTCGACGATAATTCCAAATCATTTAGAAAATAAGATTCAACCTGTTCGTTTGTATATGCAACCTTGTAATTATCGTCAAGAAATATTATCCCAATCGGGTTTTTATCGAGTAAGTATTGAAACTCTC
Source organism: Clostridiales bacterium (assembly GCA_021107455.1). Classification (GTDB taxonomy): domain Bacteria; phylum Bacillota; class Clostridia; order Peptostreptococcales; family Acidaminobacteraceae; genus Fusibacter_D. The sequence continues at coordinate 18,679 of JAIOSU010000114.1, forward strand.
CTGTCAGTTGTCCGTTTTGTAACGCATCCGAAAACTCCACTGATTTCATACGCATTCTCCTTCAATCATCAACCGCAGATTTTGAACTTGTAGACAAAAACATCCGAAGTCCAGTCCATTTCAAGTTCATATAATTTGAAGCCATATTTGTTATCGAGTAGTTCGAGAAACTTTTTTTCTATATTTTGTGTGTCCTTCTTATAATAATATGTAAGTGTTTCATATGCTTCAGCCCCAAATCCATCAACGAGATACTTTTCATACTCGGTTACCACACCTTGAATAACGATATGAAACTCGTCAGCTAAATATTTTATGAAAATATTATTGGGACCTCTTCCTTTCATATCTTTAAGGATTCTAGTGAATGCTCTTAAAAACGCTCTTTTGTCTTGCTCCGTGTACATCCGCTAAAGCCTCCTAAAACTGAAGTATCAAAAAAAAACAAAACAAACAAAACAATTTTATGTCATTTTGTTTGTTTTACTTAAAGACTAACATAAAGTTCTTCCTAAGTCCAACAGTTGTAAAAAAACAACCTTGTATGCGTTGATTAGACTGTGCTTTATACACTTCTAGTCTATGTCAATTCCACTCAAGTTTCAAGTGTTTTCTAGAGCCTTTCAATGTATTGCCAAATGCCACTTAACCCAACGCTATGTTTTTTATATCCGTTTGTGTTGTCCTGCCTTACCCAAATGGCCTCGATTCCCATTGCACTTGCCCCTAGAATATCGGCTTTGTAACTGTCACCGATCATATAGACGTTCGAATCTTTGCTCGTATGTTTTAGTGCTTCTTTATAAATTTCAGGATGCGGTTTGTCATATCCAACATCAGCCGAACTGATTATAGTATGGAAATAACCATCTATTCCTAAATGTTTGACTATTGTTTTTAGTTCTGGAACGTGGTTGGAAAGAATTATGTTCGTATGTCCCTCGCTTTTAGATCTCATAAGAGCATCCGAAGTGTCTTCATATAAATGCCACTTCGATAGGTCCAGATACTCCTCTCTGAACTGACGTGAAAGCGCTAATGATTGTTCATCATCAAAACCGAGTTTAAGTAGTTTCAATCTGATGACTTCATTGACATGAGTCCACCAATCTTCATCATAAAAGTATTCACTATGGGCTTCACTGCTCAGGTGCCATGGTAATCCCGTTTTGAAATGGGGACCAACCTCATCTTCAGATATATGCTCATAGCCATTCCTGACCAATATTTCATACATCGATCTGGTCCATTTCCCATCCCGATAAGCCAAAGTTTCATCAAAATCCCACAACAAAGTCGCCAAAGTGCACCTCCTCATTTGTCTTATTTTATCACAGAGATTATTTTGGCACAACTTATTAGGAGTATACGCTCACAAAAAATAGGGACCTCAAGGGACTCGACAGATTTTAGTTTTTAAAATATAATAATAGTAATTTCCGATAATGGCAAACTGTTCGAAAGTTCAGGACGCAAAACCACGGGTCTAAGGTAAATACTATGATCGCCGGGTTACCGAAGAAGTGTAACTGTGTTACATGACACAGTTTTTCTTTTTGTCGGGATAAATCGATAGGAGGAAAATTATGAAAAAATTATCATTATTGTTGGCGCTGGTACTTCTTATAACGACCAGCATGGTCTTCGCAGAGGATCTCGTAACGGATGAAGTTGCAGCTGAAGAAGTAGTGGCTGATGAAGTAGTGGCTGAAGAAGAAGAAGCGACTGAAGAAGTTTCAGAAAAAAAGGGTAAAGGACAACTCAAGCAAGAAGCTAAAACAAAATGGGAAATCGAGAAAGATGAAGCTGAAGCCGTAAAAGATGAAAATGAAGCCTCATATGAAACACTCAAAGCTGAATATGAAGCTTTGATGGAGTCTGGTGACGAAGTAGGTGCAGCACTTCTCTCAGAAGAACTTGAATCTCTGAAGATTCAGTTTTTTGAAGCTAAAACTGCTATGAAAGAAGTTATCGCTCAAAGAAAACTCATTGCAAAAAATGCTTACACAGTAGAAGAATTGGCGACTTTTGAAGCTTCAGTAGAGAGCATCTCATCTGATGCCGATGTCGCAAAAGTTTTAAGTGTCGGCTCAGTGTCCGTGAAAAAAAATCTGATCAAATTCGACACACCTCCATATATCAAAGGTGGTCGCACTGTAGTACCAGTCAGAGCAATTACAGAAGGACTTGGAGCTGAAGTTTCCTTTAATCCAGAAACATTTGAAGTGACCATCGTCAAAGGTGATACGACAATTATTTTGAGCATTGGTTCAAATGTGGCCCTCGTCAACGGCGAAACCGTTGAACTGGATAGCCAATCTGAAATCACCAACTCAAGAACTTATGTCCCAATTCGTTTCATCGCAGAAACTTTTGGACTCACCGTTGACTGGGATGCTGAGACAGAAACGATTGACATTGAAGAATCCGTAGAAGAAGTTCAAGAAGAAGTTCAAGAATAGATACAAGGGTTGTCTCCTTGGTGTGATCGAATGATCGCAGCTCGGAACAACCCTTTTTTAATTGATTTTTCAGTTCTCAGCATTTGCCATTTTAATGAGTGCGGAGTGTACATCACCGGTGTATAAACCACCATGATAACAAACGACACGATCAATTTCCAGTTTCGATAATTTGAGTGCGGATACTCTGGTCCCCTCAATGTCGAGGGAATACTGTGGATTTGCGATTTCCAGTTCTCCCTTTTGAACAACAAGCGCGTCACCAGAAATCAAAGTCTTACTTTCAGGCAAATAGATTGAGATATGTCCAGGCATATGACCTGGAGTAGCTATGATTTCAAATTCCCCACAGCAATCGAACCGATCCCCATCATTAAGCAATATATCAACCTTTGTATGTTCAATACTTTCTAGATAGGCTGCAAAACGCTTCGCACTTTCCTTTTGGTCTTCGGGAAGTGAGTCATAGATTGACTCCGCCTGAACCAGTCTGAGCGACTTTTCCTTTCCTTCTATATATGGTGCATCTATTGTGGATGCCATTACTTTCACATTTGGATATTTGCGTATAATGGACGCGAGCGCTCCCATATGGTCATGATCGTGATGTGTGATGATAATCTTGGTGAGATCTTCCATATCAAGACCTTCATCTTTCATAAGACCTTCCAATTTGGGAAGTGCATCTGGATGACCACAATCCACGAGGACCATCTCTTGATCATCATAAATCACAACAGGGTTGATCGTAAAACGCACTCCGTTTTGATCAAATTTCAAATCCAGTATTTTATAAGACATTTTAAGCCTCCTGCTACTAGCTATAATAAATATACTCTTCAGGAATACATATTTTAACAGTTTTTTTATTTTCAATTTCCCACGCATCTTCATCAGGTACATCCATCTGAATGTGATAATCATCGACACTATCCGGTTCTCCAGAAAAGTTCAAGTATAGTGTATGAACATTGGGATTGATGACCATATCCACAAGGGTGCATTCAAATACATTTTCCGATGGACATTTGTGATGCAGTTTGATGTGGTAGGCATGTATACCAACGAAACCTTCAGTGGCAATCACATCATCATTGTATTGAAGCATGATGCCCCACTTTGGCACCATGAGCAAATTCGGACCGACAAGTTTTGCTTGAGCGAGATTCTTCATGCCTATGATGCGTGCAGTCTGCATATTGCTGGGTTTGAGAAAAACCTCTTCCTTAAGACCACTAGCAATCATCTGGCCTTTATCGAGCACCACCACATGTCCACAGAGCTGAAATGCTTCCTCCATGTTATGCGTCACATAAACCACATGCCCAGAGTAATCGGAAAGCGCATTTTTCATATCTTTGATGAGTTGAGATTTGAGATGTATGTCGAGAGCGGAAAACGGTTCATCCAGAAGAAGCACTTTGGGTTCCATGGCAAGAGCTCGCGCCAGTGCCACTCTTTGTTGTTGTCCACCTGATAGTTTTGAGGGTTTGTGGTCTTTAAACAGCTCAAGATGAAACTCCCTTATCAGTTGATCTACTTTAAGTACATTTTCTTTACTGTTTTTGTCTTCTAGAGAAAATGCAATGTTTTCTGCAACCGTCATATGAGGAAACAGTGCATAGTGCTGAAAAACAACGCCTGCCTTTCTTTGTCTTGAAGGCAAAGAGATTCCCTCACTTGAATCAAAATATACAATGTCATCCACGATAATTTTCCCGCTTTCAGGTTCAAAAATACCAGCAATAGTCTTAAGAAGCATACTTTTACCCGCACCTGATGCCCCCAGCAATCCAACTATTTTCTCATGACTGGAAAAATGGACATCCAGTTCGAATGTTTCAAGCTTTCTTTTTACACTGACCGATATGGACATCATCCTCACCTCTTCGTCATTTAACCGTTTTATTTTGATACCTGTTAATGAACATCATTGAAATCAGCGAAATGGCAAACACAATAACCACCCAAACCGCTGCCTGTTTATAATCGCTGCCTTGTGTTGCAAAATAAATGGCGATGGGAATAGTCTCGGTCTTGCCAGGAATGCTTCCCGCAACCATAAGGGTTGCTCCAAACTCACCAAGCGCCCTTGAAAAAGCGAGTGCTGTGGCTGCAGCAACTCCAGGCCATGCAAGTGGTAAGACGATTTTCAAAAATACTTCCTTTTCAGTTGATCCGAGTGTTCTTGCAGCATGGATCAAATCCATGTTGATCTGATCAAATGCGCCTCTGCTCGTTCTGTACATCAGCGGGAACGAGACTACAACGGAAGCCAAAACAGCCGCAATCCAGGTGAATACGATTTTTATATCCCAGAGTCCGAGCAATTTTCCCACTGGCCCGTTAACCCCGATAATATAAAGCAAAATGAATCCAACCAAAGTCGGTGGAAGAACCATGGGCAACGTAAAGAGACCATCTATGAGCGCTGAACCTTTTCCCCTATAGTTTGTCATGAACCATGCGGACAAAACGCCTAGTGTGAAGGTGATGATTGTGGAAACCAGCGCGACTTTTAGTGAAATCCATAATGGTGATAAATCCATTGGCATCATTCCTCTCGCTTCGATTTAGTAA
>JAIOSU010000225.1 GCA_021107455.1 Clostridiales bacterium
CCTGCCTTCCCTGCTCTCCCTGCTTCTCCCTGCTCATCAGGTACCAAAAAGCACCTGTCCCCAATTGGAATTTGCTTGTCTCACAACTTTCAGGGTATCTACAAACCAATACAATGCTAGGAGGCGGTCTTATGAAAATTATTGTGGCTTTTACTTTTGTGCTCATGATTATGATGAATGCACTTGCGAATATCCTTCCGATCAACGGAGTCGGGACAGGACAGGTTTCAGATGCTTATGGCAATTTGTTCGCACCAGCGGGGATTACCTTTGCGATATGGGGTGTGATTTATTTGCTTTTAGGAGTATTTACGGTCTATCAGTTTAAAAAAGATAGTAATGATGTAAAACGTGAAGCGGCGCTGATACAAATCAGACTTTGGTTTGCCGCGTCGTCTGTGGCCAACACGCTGTGGATTCTGGCTTGGCATTATGATTTTATCGGAGTATCACTTGCACTTATGGTTTTTATTTTGGCTTCACTGATTCGGATCGCTCTAGTGATCCGGGCTACGGATTTCGAAGGGAAAGACCTGCTTGCTATCAAGATTCCATTTGGAGTCTATTTCGGTTGGATTACCGTGGCGACCATTGCCAATGTGACGACCTATCTCGTGAGCATCGGCTGGGATGCCTTTGGTGTTCAGGAAGACATTTGGACTGCTGGAATCATTCTTGTGGGTTTAGCGATTGGAGCGCGTACGACGACCTGGTTCAAGGATGTGCCTTATGGTCTTGTGATTATATGGGCATATCTCGGAATACTCCTGAAACACACGTCCGCGGACGGATTTGCAGGACAATACATGCGTGTGATTCTAGTGACACTGTTTTCACTTTTGATTATGGCGGTATTCATTTACAAAGTAATTTACGATACTCGTCATAAAAGTATATTACGTGGCACGAAATGATGGTATAATATCTCGAGATAAGTCACATATTTTGAGAGGACAACCATGGGTTTTTTGGGCAATTATGTTGGCGAGATAGCGGCACTTGCTACAGCACTATGCTGGGCAGTGACTGCGACATCGTTTGAGGACGCCGGTAAAAAGATCGGCTCCATGAATTTAAATTTGATGCGTCTTTTACTAGGAATGGTGTTTTTGTCACTATTCACGTTGGTGACGCGGGGGTATTTATTTCCTACTGACGCAACACCTTCAGGATGGTTTTGGCTGTTGACGTCGGGATTCGTTGGAATTGTTATTGGAGATCTGCTTTTATTTGAAGCTTTTGTAAGAATTGGATCCAGAATTTCAATGCTGATCTACGCCAGTGTGCCACCACTCAGTGGGATCATGGCTTATATCTTTCTGGGTGAGGCAATGACGTTGCTCCAGATTATTGGTATGATGGTGACGCTCACGGGTATCGCTTCGGTAATCCTTGTGAAAAACAAAGACAGCAAGAAAATGAGTTTTTCCCACCCGGTATCCGGAATTTTACTCGCATTTGGTGGAGCTTTTGGACAGGCTGCGGGTTATATCCTCGGCAAGTTCGGAATGGCGGACTATGATGCGTTTTCATCGACACAGATTCGTCTTATCGCTGGCATCGTCGGATTTGCGATTCTGTTTACCATTCGTGGGCATTGGCCGAAGTTCAAATCGGCATTCAAACGTAAAGATGCACTCCTATCGCTTAGTCTCGGCTCATTTTTCGGACCGTTTTTAGGTATTTCCTTATCGCTTTATGCGGTACAGAGAATCAACCCTGGCGTGGCTTCGACACTTACGTCAATCACACCGATTCTCCTCATACCATACGCCTATTTCTTCAAAAAGGAGCATGTGTATTTCAAAGAGATCATGGGGACTTTGCTCGCTCTATCAGGGATTGCAATCATGTTCATGTAAGTACAGGTATACTATATCAAAAAAGCTGTCACACACAAATGTGACAGCTTTTATTGTTATTATACGATACGATTTCTTCCTGACAGTTTGGCTTTGTATAAATTGTCATCTGCTAAAACTATAGTTGATTCAACACTGTCATCTTTCACAGCAGCGATTCCAGCGGATATCGTCACTTTGATTTCGGATTCTCCTGTAATCAGATCTTCGACACTGGTTCGGCATCGTTCAATGATGCCGTGAGCATCTTCTGTGGCTGTTTGTGGCATGATGATCAAGAACTCCTCCCCGCCATATCGTCCTACAATATCCGACTCTCTAACACAAGCTTTAAGTGTTTGCGCTACACCGATCAGGACATTGTCCCCTTCAAGATGACCATAGGTGTCATTGACCTTTTTGAAATGATCAATATCGAGAATGGCTACTGATAGATTGTTTTTATATCTTTTGTAGACCGACATCTCGTGTTCAAAAAGTCTTAAAAGCTCTCTTCTGTTGATTAGATTCGTAAGCAAATCTGTAGTCGCCATCTGTTCGAGTTCTAAAGTTCTCTCCCTCACCTTATGTTCCAGGTTTTTATTTAAACTTGCAAGTTCCTCATTTTTTTGATGAATGGTCTGAACCATTGTCGATAAAGTGGTGGACATGTCATTGAACGAATGGATCAATTTGCCGATGGCATCGGTTCTTTGGACAGTGATTTGTTGCCCAAAATTGCCTTTCGAGAGGACATCTATTTCACTGGCAATTCTTCCGAGGGGTTTACTGATCCATCTAACAAATAGGAACAATACCACAATCAAAAGAATCAAGGAAATCACAAAAGTTTCCTTAAGCTGGCCTGATAAAAGATTGAGACCGGCTGAATAATCACTTTCCGGGATTGCAATTCCTAGATACCATGACTTTTCTTCATTGATCGCATATCTGTAGACTCCCAGATAATAATCCGTATTATCGATAGTTTGTCGATTCAACCACTCACCTGGCTGGATGTTCTCGAATAGTGTCTTAAACATAGCGTCGTCCGAATTGAACGGCGTTTTTCTTATTTGAACGCCATCCTCTGTTAAAAAAGGTTGTTCTGTACCGGTATCCACAATGAGATTTCCATCGGATTCAAACAAATACAGTCGTGTATTTTCACTTACCGGCAATGTTTTGAAGGTGCTCGTGATTTCATCGAGCAAAATATCGGCACCAAAAACACCTAATTTATTGCCCAACTCATCAAAATATGGATACGAAGTACTAACAGCGAGTACAGGATCTTGGGCACCTCCATAGACATCCGTCCAGTAGACTTCACCCAATTGGTCCGCCTGCGTATACCAATCCTTTGTATGCACATCAAAATCTTCAACTGTTCTCAATAGGATGAGCTCTCCCCCATCGTCAGTTGTATGTACAAGAAATGGTCCCTTTTTCATATCAAGGGTAAAGGACAATCTGGTTTCGTTGCCACTAAGACCAGAAGACGTGATTCCACCGGCCTCATTTGCATAATAGGCAAAATCAATGTTTGAATTCGATTTGGCTTGCTCCAAAAAATATTGCCCCAACTCAAGTGGAGCATTTAAATCTATGAGTCCGCTTTTGGCTAGACTCGCATTGAATTTGTTTACAGCAACAGCTTCTTCCAAATACTTGTCCAGTACACTGAACAGTTCAATTTTGTTGTTGTGTTGAAGCTCGTTTACAGTACTATCCAGTACTTTGTATCCATAATCTGTTGATTGTGTGTACACAGAAAACGAAGTGATAATAATAATGATTGTAATTGGGAAAACCAAAGCTTGCCAGATCTCTAGATTTCGAATAAATCTCATTTGTAAGCCTCCCGAGTATAAGCATATGTATATCTTTCATTCTATCATCTTATGCAGTTCACCTTCAAGTTAATTAACCGAACAAAGGGACGACTCGCATGAATCGTCCCTTCAACTATTTACTATTCAGTTCCAACACTTTCTGCGACTTTCAGAATCGTAGCGACATCTTCCTCACCATGGACGACATAACTGTACTGGTCATCGTGCCAATAGACGATGACAAGCCCCTGATTGTCAATCAGAATGCCTTCGTTGCCGTTTACTGTGATCTCCTTTACCGTTCCGCCTTCAGAGTTCAGCTGATACTCAGCATCCACACTCGACCTGCTGAAGGCAATGGTTTTACCCTCTGAATTCATAAATTCCAAAACCTTCATTGTTCCAAACTCACGAATCTCATTGAAAGCATATCCTTCGGGAATATACGATGGATGATGCCCAGTCTCCCAGTCTTCAGGAGTTGCTGTGATCCCCATGGATGGTGCATCGTTGTCCACAGATACTGTAGTGAATCGTTCCTTGGTGTCAATGACGAGGTTCAAGAGGCGGACACGGAATGCATCGGAACTCATGGTCGCAGTGACGGTGATGAGTCCTATGACGACGGATGCAACAAGCACGCGCCTTAAGAGCACCACCAATTTTGTTTTTCGCGAGAACCTGCGTTGACCACTTATGTAATTATCGTGAAAATTCTCAAACCATACATTCAAAGTTTCTGGGATTTCAACACCTTCATTCGCTGCGAGCAATCGGTCGGTCTCCTCACAAATGTTTTCAGCGTGTTCATAAGCAATATTATAAAGGAAAATCTCCCTCAATTTATTTTCATGTACAGATTTTTCGTTTGGTGTATTCATTAAATTCGTCACTATCCTACTGTTTCAAATTCCATTTTTTCCAGGATTTTTTTAATGGCCTTCAGCGCTCGATGTATGCTCACATTCACGTGTCCAGGCGTCATGCCAAGGACTTCCGATATTTCGGATGCGCTCATTTGATGATAATATCTCAGCGTGAGTATGTCAGCATAGGGTCTGTGAATCGCATCAAGCGCAGTTGCAAGCGTCTTCCCAAGTTCCAGCTTCAAGATATAGGCGTCAAGACCGTCTAAATTTATGGCTTCAGTAGTGATATCCTCAATGTGCTCTTTTGAAAAATGAACGGTTTTTTTTCTTTGTTTTATGGCATCCAAACTGAGGTTCCTTACTGTAATAACGATGTAAGCCCTTGATTTGTTACAGTAAAGGTCAGAAATTTTATCTAGATTTCGTGTGAGTTTGATAATCGCGCTTTGCACGACATCCTCTGCTTCATGATGATTGTTTAAAATTGCATAGGCCGTAATGTACATATCTCTATGATAAAGATTGTATAACGTTTCGATTTGATCTCTTTTATCTGGATCTGCGATGTATGTCAATAATAGGATCACTTTATTCTCCTTTTAGTCGTTATGAAATTATCATATCAAAATATCCAAGGACTGGACACCCGTATCCATAAGTGGTCACTAAGAAAAAAGACCAAATCTAATAGATTTGATCTTAAATGTCAAACAGTTGATCCTCTCTTACAAAAACTTCTTGAGACACTCTGGAATCTCACCATTGTAGCTGAGTGTGATCTCAAAGTACACGTTGTGTTTTTCTGCGAGAAGATTGATTTTATCCAGCCATACGCAAATTTCTTCAGGAGTCATGATGTAAAGGTTCAATATGCCATCGAGGTAGATTTTCTCTATGTCATAGTTGCTGCCCATGAGGCCATAAAGGAAAGCGATGAACTCGTTTGAGGAGTTTACTGGAAACTCGGATATATTGATGTATCTAATGTCGTGATTCAATTCGAGGAGACTTTCGTTGGATTCGTTGATAAATACGATATTGCCCTTCAGATCTCTGAGTGCTGCATTTGCATGATCGATTATTTCCTTCGTTTTGCCTTCTCCGGTTTTGCCAATCAATAATTTTGTCATCAAATACCTCCTATGAAATTAAATACTGTAATATATAATTCTACATAACTTTTGGATATCCTTTAAAATTGTCAGAATATTTTTAATAAATCATCCTAACAATTATGATATACCCTATCAGATTGGCAAGAAACAACAACCCATAAACAAACTTCATGCCAAGATTGTAGGGATGCCATTTGGAATATCTAGGATTGTATTCGATGTCACCGCTTGAGCGATCGGGATTATGATAAGCCATATCGGCACTGACTCTTTGCATACCCCTGAAGAACCCATAAGTGTTGAAAACCGTTCCGACAAAAAAGGTCAGCCAGATCACTCCCCAAACGAAAAAGTGACTCTCATAATCGCTTGCCTTATACCAGAAAAATGCTTGCACCGCTACCAATAGCAATAGCGCTTTTAACACTCCAAGCCGTCTTAACACTCCAGATTTCTTCATGCTGATCCCCTTTCGAACTTAATTAGATTAAATGTTCATATCAATGAATTTTTGTTTGTATGGTCCATAAACCAGTTTACGGCCTATGAAGTAGACCACCAAAAGTAAAACGGTGAATATGCCTAACATCCATCTGGATGACAAATCCGGAACCAATTTGAATAGACCATAACCCAGTCCTCCGAGCACAATTCTGGAGATTAGTGAAATCATGATATTGAGGTTGTTTTTTACCGCAGCTGTTGGATTGGACCAGTTGAGGTATGGTCTTTCAATGTTGATGATCAGGTCGATGGTGGCAAAACATACGATGGCAGCTGCTGATGCCACAAGTGCCAAGATGATGTCGATTATACCAAGTGGTAATATCCAGAACGTAGCAAGCGCAAGTGCTGCTGTCGCAAAACCATTGATCAGAACGGTCGTTTGAATTCTGGCACTGATGTTTTCTTCTGCAGAGAGCGGTAGTACCCTAGTTTCCCAAAATGCCTTACCTTCACGGGTGATGGCCGTTGCTGATAGGCTGCCAACAATACTTGGAGATACGATAATCCCTATGAATATGAATATCGCAAATGGTTCAAGCATAGGATTTCTAAGTGTCTCCAGACTCATGATGCCCATTGCGGTGTAAATCCCAAATAGAAGTATCGGAATGAACAATGTCAGCACGGTATTGAGCAGAAACGTCGGATTATGAATGATGATGCCCAGGTGACGTTTGATCAACAACATTTTTTTCGAGCTTTGTGTATATTTGATGACGCCTTTTTTACCTGTTGAGCTTTGCTGATTGTATTTGAGCAGTGCGTTTTTATACAGTCGTTTTGCAAAGAGTTTTAGTGTGACCACAAAACCGAGGTTGAGCAGCAAGAACCAAATGGTATCCAGTAGTGATCCTCTAACCATTTTTGTGAGCCATATGCTCGGCGGGAATTTGCTGCCTACAAGTGAGATCAAACCGTCTTGCTGGCTCACCATTTTTTGAAGCGATGCAGGGTCCATCTCTACTCTGGTGAATACGACTTGGATTCCGAGAATCACAGCAAGAAGTACTATGTTTCCGATGATCACCATCAGATTTCTATTGCTTTTGCCTCCAATCACTGCCATGAATGGCATGATCACAAGCGTTGCAAAAATCATAGGTAAAACTGGAAGTAACAAAAGTGCCACGATGCCCATCAAGAGATAGAAAAGGTTGAATCCATCGCCAAAAGCGTAAAAACCAACGCTCGTTCCAAACAATAGTGCACCCATCCCGAAAAGATAAACATAGACAGATGCGAGTTTCGAGAAGACAACTGTGTCTTCCTTTACCGGTAGCGTCGCAATCAGACTGAGGTCTTTCGAGTAGAAAAAGATGGATATGACCAGTGGAATCGCCATGAAAAATGCCAGCATGGTGGCTCCCACATAAACGTATGTGATGATGAGTTCAGGATATCCGATCAATAAAAAGGTATCATAAAGCTGCTTGATAATCTGAATGACAGGCAGCAATATGAATATTGGCAAAAAGATCATCAATTTTCCGAGGAACTTGTTTTTGATATTCAGTTGCTGAGTATATTTACTGAAAAAATCTTTGAGTTGGATGCGCGTGAGCGCTAATAATTTATTCATCTTTAGTCATCTCCAAGAATATTTCTTCAAGTGTTGCGGTACGATTGTGCTTGATGGCTTCAAGCGTGTCACAGGCAATGAGTTTGCCTTTGTGGATAATCGCAACGCGGTGGCAAAGGTTTTCCACAACTTCAAGGACGTGTGATGAAAACAGTACAGTTCCGCCGTTTTCACAATGTTCTCTCATGAGATCCTTAAGGATTTTGTTGGAGTGCGGGTCAAGGCCAACATGCGGTTCGTCGAGAATGAAAATTTTCGGATTTGGAAGCAGCGCTCCACAAATCATCAGTTTCTGACGCATACCATGAGAATATGAGTTGACGCTCTGTGTGAGTGCATCATCGATTTGAAAGAGCTTTGTATAACGCTCCACGCGTTCTTTTCTGTCTGCGATACTGACTTCGTACATATCCGCTATGAAGTTGAGATAATCGATGCCTTTTACTGCATCGTAAATTTCAGATTGGTCCGGAACAAACGTGAATTGTTTTTTTGCACTGATGGCATCCGCCTTGATGTTATGTCCGCCAATGGTGATTTCACCTTCGGTCGGTGATATGATTCCGGTAATCATTCTGAGTGTGGTTGTCTTTCCAGCACCGTTCGGGCCAATGAATCCGAAAATCTCGCCTTCGAGAATGTCCAGATCCAAATGGTCTACTGCGATTTTTGTGCCGTTGAATACTTTTGTAACGCCTTTAAGTTTTAACATATTTACACCTCATTAGGATTTTTTTGTTTATATGACTCCATTTTGACTATATACTTAGATGTATCATTTTACATATTATTGATCCACTCGGCGAGATCTTCTATGACCTGATTGTCAACTTTACCAGGTACCGAATATTCCTCAGGTGAAGGTTTGCCTTCCCCTGGTATGAACAGATGATTGAGAGAATCATAGATGCGGTACTCCGCAGCATCTCCCAGACCTTCTTTCCATAGATCCATTTCACTTGGTGGCACCTGATAATCTCTTCCGCCTTGCATGATAATCATCGGAATATCGAGATTTTTCGCTACGTCCACAGGGTTATAATCTCTGAGGTCCATCCAGTACTTCGCCGGAATGCCCAGTGTCAATGAAGGATCTGTGGTGAGCGATAGTTCGTCTGAGTTGATCATCTTAACACCCAGTTCAATCTGTGCGAGTTGTGTTTTTTGAGCCGTTTTAGTGAGTTCATCTGCGGCTTCATCAAGGCTGAACAAATACTCGTATTGATAGACCATGAGGTCTTGAAGTGGTGTGACGTTTCCTCCGAGCATTGCGATTCCTGCTATGTCCGTTTGTCCCTCTGCTATTCTAGGGGCTTGATTGGCACCAAGTGAATGTCCGATAACAATCAATTTTTCCGGATCGATATTGGGTTGAATCTTTAGAAAGTTCACAGCATATCTTGCATCATCGATAACTTCATTATATATCGTAACTTCTGCTGCAATTTCAGGGTCGCTGTACTTAAGTCCGTGCGTATAAGTTCTTTTATCATATCTCAGTACAGCGATACCTTTTGATGCAAGTCCTTCTGCTATATCCTTGAAAGGTTTATTGCCCATGATGGTCTCGTCACGATCATTCGGACCAGAACCGTGAACTAGCACAACTGCTGGGAATGGACCTTCGCCTTCCGGATATAAAAGAGTGCCTTCAAGTGGAAAATCTTCACTTCCAAATGTGACCGCTTTGCCATTTTCAGCTGGATCCTCAGTCGATGAGAATACGTCCAGACTTTCGACCACTTGATAATTGAAGCCTCCGATTTCACCCTTTTGGTTGAATACCACATTGTAGGCGAGCGTCTGATTTTCATGACTTGCTCCAAATGAGATTATGTAGAAACCTTGTGATGTTGTTTCCTTTTGGCCTGATAGTTCTATGAACTGACCATAGTCCTTAATCAATTGCTCGTGGATGGATGCCATCATTTCAACATTGAACGCTTTTTTCATAGCTTCATCCAGTGCATAATCGTTATAGGCACTTTCAAAGTCTTCCGTAAGGAAATCTTGAAGGAATGCCTTCCCAGTGAGCTTGGCTGCCTCTTCATCGAGGACTTTCTCCGTTTCCGCATCCACATCAGCATCTGGCTTTGCGACGACTTCCTTGCTTTTACAAGCGGTTATTGTTGCTAGTCCCAGTGTCAATATGAGTAAGATGATTAATATCTTTTTCATGAGTACCTCCCTATTTCACCAATTTATACCGTCATTCTATCCCTAATATCAAAAGATACTCTAAAGATATCCTTAAAATTGTATTAATTTGAAAAATATTTGGACACTTTGCTACTGTCGTCCGTTGTATAAATGTAGAGGCGATTTTTGCGCGCGAAAGGAAATTTCAGAATGCAATTATTTGAGATTTATAGAAACTATCAATCGGATTTTGCAAGATTTGCACGTTCTCTGACCAATCATCGGGAATCCGCCGAGGATTTGGTCCAAAGCGCCTATCTCAAATCCTTGGATCAGGTCGAGCTCTTTGATACAATGCATCCTGAGCAGATCAAGGCTTGGTTTTTCACAACTATCAAAAGGACTTTCATAGACGATTACCGTAAGCAAAAGCGGATTGTGCTCTATGACGAGTTCGCAGAGAATGAAGCGCCTGAAACCCTTGAAGCGGACTTTGCTTTGAAATCGGCACTCGAAGATTTGCCTGAATCCACCAGGAAACTGGTGACGATGAGGTACGTTATGGGGTACAACAGCAACGAGATCGCAGAAATCACTGGCACCAATCCTTCAACGGTCAGATCGAGACTTAGTCTGGCCACAAAACAACTGCAAGATGCCTTACGGGAAGAATACTAAAATGGACACGAGGAGGTCAATATGAAAATCTATCGCAATATCGGAGTTCTGGACATCAGAAAAGCCAAACCTGAAACACTGGAAAGTATCTATAAATTTGAAAACATCGGTGCGATCGTCAGTCTCACCAGTCAGCAGGAACTGCTTTCACATATTCATCAGGAGAATGTCGCGGTCACAATCACCTTGCCCGCAGAAGAAAAAGTGGATTTCATTTCTGCAAACGGCTCACTCAAAGTGGATGAAAAATATCTCTCCGGTCTGGTCAATCCAGCCTATTTTATGGTCAATGGCAAAATGATCATCGAAGCGATTGAAAACACTGAACTACTTAAAAAAATCAAAAACATACTTGTGAACGGTCTACTCTTCATTACTGATGACAACCGTCCTCTAATAGAAACCAATTCACTGGTCAATGGCAAAACAGTCACTTTTACAGCGGGAGACGTCATTCTTGAATACCCATTTGAGATGAACGAAGTGAACCTGATCGGTCTCACGCCTGGCAGCTCGATTGTCGTGCCTAGCATCATCGCAACAGAGGCCATTGATGAAGCCTTACTCAGCGAGACACTCACACGCATCCAAATCCTCAACACCCTCGTTGCGACGCGAGACAACCTCAAACTTCTCATGCCGCTCATCATCAATTACAACACCATAGACAAAGTCATCGTCCCAGACGGTTTTGTGTATTACAAAGACCTCACTCTGGATGACATGAAACTCAGAACCATGAAACACCGAAAAATATTTGTGAAAAACAAATTGACTATAGAATCCTCCGCCGAAGATGTTCTCAAGTGTTGCGACAACATCATCAGCCACGAACTGGTCATCCGCAAGGAAGATCTCGACGACATCATGCCAATCATGGACAAGGTCGAAACAATCAAAATCTATGATTCCGAAATGCTTGAAAACACTACCGTCCTAAAGCTCAACAAAGCTTATCTGGAAGGCTCGAACAAGCTTGCCATTTCCAATTATCGTTTGCTCGTCATTGAAGATGATGTCACTCCTGAACTTTTTGATGAAATGGTCAAATACATCGAAAACTATGGTAAAATCAGATGCAACGATTCCATTTACGCCAAAGTCGGTGAAAGAACCCGCAAGAACTTCGGTGTCATCAGTACCGACAAGGGCAAATCGAAGGACAAAGAAGAGGAAAGACATACCATCATTGCGAATATGGGCAGTCTGGAACTTTAATAAAATGGGGACAGGTCCAAACTGGTACTTCCAATTCTGGAAGTACCAGTTTGGACCTGTCCCCATTTTATTTGACCTGTCCCCATTTTTTCCTTGAACTTCTATAAATCCTGAATGTTCATCTTATCAAGTTCGTCCTTATGGCTGCCATTCATCTTGCCCCTGATCGCAAAGTGGATCAAAAGAAGAATGACTACCGGAATGGACAATATAAAAAATACAATTAGAATCGGTAAAATCTGACCATCGTAGATCATAAGTCCAAATGACCCAATAAATGCAAAAATCAAATGAATTGCAGGTAATACAAGTCCCAGCCATTTGCTTTTCTGTTTGGATAAAAATATTTGCAACAGTATGCTTCCACCAAATATTATGAGGCTAAAAAAAATAAAAACAAAAAAATTACTCATATCTATCATTCTCCTTCATTATCTTCTTATACTCGGAAATCAGCACCTTTGCGGTGTCAAAGTCGAGTTTTTCATTCACTGCCATGCGTTTGATCAAAGAAATATATGGTTCGTTTGAATGATCTTCGCTGATTTGAATCTTTTGGATCAAACGATCCAGTCTCAGTCTAACCGTCGGATAGGTGACGTTATATACTCCGGCGACCTCTTTGAGTGAACCCGAGGCCATAAGAAATTTTTTTATAAAAACCAGGTCTTCATCATCCAGATTAACTAACCAATCCGGTAATACGTCAACAGCCAAAGTGGCACCTCCTTTTAGTTTGTTTTTAATAATATTAAATATACCATTTAACATTGTTAAAGTCAATATCAAATTGATTGCATTTTCATGGCATATTCTGCACAATTGGGATACAATGAAATTATGTTAAGGAGGAAGGACTAATGGAGTATTTAGAATTCGCGGGCTCAATTTTGATCGTTTTGATTTTTTACATTGTTACAATCAAAATATGGATGTTTATCGCAGATTTTATAGGTAAAAAATTGGGAATCAGTAAATTGATTTACATATTATTGAATAAATTCACAGGAAAAGATCATGACGCATGATTTAAATGGGGACAGGTCCAAACTGGTACTTCCAGAAATGGAAGTACCAGTTTGGACCTGTCCCCATTTATTTAAAACTTTTTCCACCACAGATCCGTCTAAATGGTGTAAGCTTACAAAAGAATGAATTTAGGAGATTATACATGCTGCAGCAATATATACTCAAGAATAAGGAAGCGCATTACAAAATGGCTTTCAGCTACACCAAAAGTAAAGAGGATGCACTCGATGTCGTCCAGGACAGCATCGAAAAAGCGCTACGGTCTTATAAAAAGAATGGTGCACCTGACCATCTTAATAGCTGGTTTTATAGAATTCTCATCAATACTGCCATCGACTATACCCGAAAAAACAAACGCATCACTCTGATGGAACAGGAAAAAATGGAATTTCTTCTTGAAGCTGAAGACCAATACAGAAATTTTGACCTTGAAACTGCGATGGAAAAACTTCCAAATGCCTACAAAACGATCATCGTCCTCCGATTTTTTGAGGATTTGAAGATCTCCGATATCGCAGAGGTTCTAGGTGAAAATGTAAACACGGTAAAAACCAGACTTTACAAAGGTCTTGAACTTTTAAAGATCGAAATGAAGGAGGACGACAATGAATAAACTTGATGATCTAAAGAAAATATATGACAGCACTGAAATTACTGATGAACTGGAATTCAAAGTGAGACAATCTATAAGGAGAACTAAATTGAAAAATGGAATGCAACTAGGTAAAAAATTTGCAATAGCTTCAGTTGCATCTCTTATAATATTCACAGGCATGGTCAACATCAATCAAAGCTTCGCCATGGCAATGTCTGAACTACCTGTAATTGGCGCAGTGGTCAAGGTTCTTTCCTACCGGTTTGATGTCATTGAGAATGATAACGTGAATGCCGACATCGAAGCTCCTGTCATCTCTGGGCTTGAGGATGAGGTACTTGAAAATGCCCTCAATGAAAAATATTATGAAGAAAGTAAGGCACTTTATGACGATTTCATTGAAGAAATGGGTGAAATTATTGAAATGGACGGCCATCTAGGAGTGGACAGTGGTTACGTTGTGATGACTGACACTGATAAGATCCTGTCCATCGGACGATACGTCGTGAACACCGTCGGCTCGTCATCAACGACAGTTCAGTACGATACGATTGACAAAGAGGAAGGTATACTGATTACGCTTCCGGGATTATTCAAAGACGACGCTTATATTAAACGACTTTCAGATTACATCATAGAGACCATGAAAAGTGAAATGGCAAATGACGACAGCAAAGTCTACTGGGTTGGTGATGATCAATTTTCATCTTTTGAAAGCATCGATGCCAACCAGTCTTTCTACATCACAGAAGAAGGCAAACTGGTTTTATCCTTTGACAAATACGAAATCGCACCAGGTTACATGGGTGTGATCACATTCGAGATTCCGACTGAAATCATCTCAGACCTCCTCGTCAATTCCACGGACGAAGGCTATGTGAAACCATAAGATTTACAGCAATTAAAGACATCGTAGTACCGCTTTTGGTATTGTGGTGTCTTTATTTTTTAATATTACCTTTGTGTACTTTCTGATGAAATTAGCAGATTATTGTGATAATATATTCAGGTAGCTTTTATAACCTGCTAGGAGGTGTTGATATGACTGTAATTGACTTATGGAAAACTTATCTGGAGTCTATCGGGGAGGATCTTGACAGCACAGCGAAGACTTATGAGTCATGGCATTTTTGCAACAATGAGAAAGATGCCAACGCACTTGCGGAATTGACAAAACTGGGAGTGAAGCGGGCAACAGCAGGACTGTTGAAGTCTTATGAGGTTGAAAAAGAACCTTTGCCAAAAGTGGACGAATTACATATTATTGAGGATTGGTACGGCAATGGCATTTGTGTCATCAAAGTGAAAAGTGTAGAGATATTGCCTTTTAACGAGGTCACGGAATCTCATGCTGAAATCGAAGGAGAAGGCGACAAATCCCTTGAGTATTGGCGTGAGGAGCATTTCAAATTTTTTAGTCAAGATGCTGAAGGTTTGAATTTTTCATTCACTGAAGACATGGAAATCGTTTTCATGATTTTCGACCCTGTCTTTTGCTCTTGACTTTTTCTCTTGATTTTGACTTTGATCTTATCATTTCCTGCTTTACCTGCACTACCTGCACCATCCTGCTTTCCCTGCTTCTCCCTGCTTTACCTGCACCACCCTGCCCCATCCTGCTCTTCCCATTTACAAAGGAGGCACAATGATTGAAATTGAAAATCTTTCAAAAGCATTTCAAGTTGCCAAACGAAAAAAAGGAGCCTTCGGTAGCCTTTTTTCCCGTGAGTATGAGACCATCCATGCCCTGAAGGATATTTCCTTCAAAATGGATCTCGGCGAGATCGTCGGATATATCGGTCCCAACGGCGCGGGGAAATCCACCACGATCAAGATCATGAGTGGTATTCTCGTTCCCAATACCGGAAAATGTGAGATTATGGGCATCACGCCCTGGAAATCAAGGATTGATCATGTCAGAAACATCGGCGTCGTCTTTGGTCAGCGCACCCAGCTTTGGTGGGATGTTCCCGTGATTGATTCCTTCAATCTGCTCAGAGACATCTATAAATTGCCCGAAGTGGATTACAAAAGGACACTGGATCAACTCGTCACGTATCTCGACCTTGCTCCACTGCTGAATACGCCGGTAAGGCAACTCAGTCTTGGTCAGCGTATGCGCTGTGAAATTGCAGCCGCACTCATTCATTCACCCAAGATTCTTTTTCTGGATGAGCCGACCATCGGCCTCGATGCGGTGTCGAAGATTGCTGTACGAAATTTCATCAAGAAGATCAATGCAGAGAACAAAGTCACCGTTGTACTCACCACCCATGATATGAGTGACATTGAGGCGCTTGCAAACAGGATTATCCTCATCGGTAAGGGTGAGAAGCTCTATGATGGGGATCTGGAAAATTTGAGGGGCAACTTCATTTCGCACAAAAGGGTTACTGTGGATTACGTTGAAAACACAGTCCCGCTCGACATTTTCGGGTGCGAAGTCCTCCAGGCTTCGAGCGAACGGGCGGTACTTCTCGTCGACCTTGAGAAGACGAATGTGCCAAGCGTGATCCATGAACTCACCAATCAAAAGAGTATCATCGACATCTCGGTGGACAGCCAACCGATTGAAGAAATCATCGTCAATCTGTATAGGGAGTACCAGATATGAGAGTCTATATGGCACTGCTCAAACTCAGGGTATACCACGGTCTCCAGTACCGTATAGCGGCGCTGGCTGGGATTGCCACACAGTTTTTCTGGGGCACCATCATGATCATGGTGTTTCTTGCCTTCTATGGTGATAGTGTTTCAGTGGGTGGATTTTCCACTACTCAGCTGGTGACTTACATCTGGCTTCAACAGGCGTTTCTGTCGTTTATTGTGCTTTGGCTGAGGGACACGGAGCTGTTTGAGCTCATAAGGACCGGCAACATTGCTTATGAACTGTGCAGACCACTGAACGTATATGGCTTTTGGTACACGAAATTGATTGCCACCCGGATTGCAAACGCAATGCTCAGATGTATGCCGATTCTCGTAGTCGCCATGTTCATCCCGGAAAAGTATCGAATGTCCATGCCGGAATCTACCGAGTCGTTCATGCTGTTTATCGTGACGCTTATTCTTGGGCTAGCCATCAATGTGGCGATCTCCATGTTCATTTACATTTCTGTGTTTGTGACACTCTCTCCTATGGGCTCAATGCTTATTTTCAGTGTCGTCGGTGAGTTCTTTGCCGGACTTGTGATTCCGATTCCTCTAATGCCTGAGTGGCTACGAAACATTGTCATGGTATTGCCGTTCAGGTACGTTGGAGACTTGCCATTTAGGGTTTACTCTGGAAACATACCACCAAGCGAAGCCTTCCTCGGCATTGCGATTCAGATTGTTTGGCTCACCGCATTGATTCTATTTGGCAAGAAACTTATGCAAAGTGCGCTGAAACATCTCGTCGTTCAAGGAGGTTAGCATGAGAATATTTTTTAGATATGCAAAAATGTGGCTGAAATCGCAAATGGTCTATAAGACCTCTTTCATCCTATTATGTATCGGGCAATTTTTTGTACCCTTTTTCGTTTTCGTGGGACTTTATCTCCTGTTTGAACGGTTCGACACACTTAGTGGGTGGTCTTTCAGCGAGATTGCCCTCTTATATGGTGTAATCCATATGGCTTTTTCTATCAGTGAATGCCTGGTCCGTGGATTTGATTCATTCTCGACACTCGTAAGAACCGGTGATTTCGACAGACTTCTGGTGAGGCCACTTCCAACGGCTCTCCAGGTGCTCGGTTCAAAGTTTGAATTTACTCGAATCGGAAGATTGCTTCAAGGAATCATCATCTTCGTCATAGGAATCAGTGGAATCGATGTGCAGTGGACACTGCTCAAAATGTCGGCTGTGGCATTCATGGTCATAGGTGCGACATTCATCATGTCGGGGCTGTTCATCATCTTTGCGACGTTTCCCTTCTGGACAATTGAAGGGCTGGAAATCGCCAACATATTTACAGATGGTGGTCGTGAAATGACTCAGTACCCTCTGCTCATTTATGCGAAACCCATCCAGAAATTCTTCACTTTCATTGTCCCCTTTGGTGTGGTGAACTACATTCCGCTTATGTATCTGCTCGATCGCGGCCCATATGACCATCCGGCGTATGCGTTCATACCGCTCCTTGGCGTGCTCTTTATAGTTCCCAGTCTTTTATTCTGGAACTTTGGCGTTAAACATTATAAATCAACGGGATCGTGAAGGAAAGGGAAGAGCAGGGAGAGCAGTATGGTGCAGGAGGGTGCAGGAAAAGATAAGATCAAAATCAAGGTCAAGATCAAATTTCCCTGAACTTCCTGTTTTCCTGCATTTCCTGCTCTCCCTGCACTTCCCTGCTTCACCCTTCTCTCCCAGGTACCAATTTGTACCTGTCCCCAATCAGTACCATTAAAAAGCCAGCGAAATCACTTGGATTCGCTGGCTTTTGCATATACATAATGTACCTATTTATTTAAAGAACGTATAATATAGCACTTTCGTTGCTTC
>JAIOSU010000042.1 GCA_021107455.1 Clostridiales bacterium
AACCACATTAGCTATGAACAATAACAGAATGGCTTGATTCGCAATCAATTTTGTTTGGACTAGCTCTTTATATAGGGCATAGAAAAATATTACAATTGAGATGATGAAGTAACACGCATAAAAATTATATTCAGATACCAGGGAAATGCCATACTCATAAAAGCCAGAGAACCATCCAATGTTGAGGTTTAGAATAAGATTAAACCATTTTAAAAGTCCTAGCAAAGCAATTATAAGGGTGAGAATGATCCATCCTTTTAATAATCTAATCAATTGAATATGTTGTCTATATTCAAAGTATATCAGATAAAAAACTGTAATTCCCAGAAAGTTAATCAGGCTTTTTAATGATAATATTTCAATTTGTTCGGATAAAAAAATACCCAGCACTAAAAATATCCCTAGAATTTGAAATTCTTTAATGGCCGAGAAGTACTTGACTAAACTAGACCACTTAAGCTTTGATAAGCCATAGATTGCAGACGTTATAACTAAGAGCCCGGAAAATAGCAGGAATAAGTATTTTATCGGTTCCAGTATTGACCTCAATAAATAGAACAGGACTGTGAATATCCAGAGAATGGGAATTAGATTATTTTCCTTGAGTTTCATTTACAATTATGGATTCCTACACCGATGTATCTTAATTAAAAAACTGATTTACTTTCGGCAGTAGTCTGAGCAAGGGATATAGAATAGGAGCTTTCAGATTGTTTTTCTTGAACGCGCGGACACATTCCTTATTTCCCTTAATAATATTAATTAGGTTTTTATTAGATGCTCCTCCGAGTCTCATATTTATTATACTCTCGGGGAAATATAAACTTGATATATTATTTTTTTCAAGGAATCTTAACATCAATTCGAAATCAGCAGCTACTTCAAATGACAGATCATAATCGCCAAATTTGTTAAAGATTTCCTTTTTTGCGAAGAAGCCAGGGTGAGCAGGGTGCCAGCCCTTTTTAAATCCATTTACTCTATAAGGTCCTGAAACCCACTTTCGAACAATTTTATCATTCTGGGCAGGATTTACGTAATCAATATTTGCATAAATACAATCCGTTTTATGAGTTTGATATACTTGTGCTATTTGTTCAATTATATCCTTACCCTTATAATAGTCATCTGAGTTTAAGATTCCAATCAGATCCCCATTTGCGTATTTAATGCCTTTGTTCATGGCATCATAGATTCCCTTGTCTGGTTCACTAATATGAGTGGATATCTTATCTGAAAATGTACTTATAATCTCATTCGTATTGTCTGTGGATCCGCCATCAATTAGAATATACTCGATGTTAGGATATGTTTGTGATATAACGGATTCGATAGCAGATTGAATGTACTTTTCACTATTGAAACAAACAGTAATAATGCTAATTTTCACCAAGCTCATCTCCAGTATCTTAATTTTAGGCTCTGGTTATTCTTCCTTTTTTTAATATCCTTAAAGTAATATAGTACATAAACTTGATTCTGTAAAGAAGTTTATAGTATAAGGAGAAATTGCTTCTCCCCGAAGTGGGTGACATGTTTTCCCCGTGACGCCTGTACATAATTAGTTTGTCACTTATGAATCTTGGTTTACCAACTATCTCAGCATTCAATCCTATCCAGATATCGTGCATTGCTATTCCTTTAGGGAAAGGCAAAACATAATCCAACATACTTCGGGTTACAAGCATGCAGCAACCTAAATAAGAGTTTTTAATAAGATTATTTATAAAGCCCATTTTCGAGCCATTTATTCTGTAGAATGAATCTGCCGTTTGTAAATCATTTTCATCTATTAGAGTACAATCACTAACGATCACATCATATCCTGCTATTTCCCTGATGTTGATCTCCACCTTGTTTTCCATCCAAATATCATCTTGATCAGATAAGAAAATGTAATCCCCTTGAGCATGTGACAAAGCGTTTTCCAGATTAAATGCGGGGCTTTTAAAATTATTATTTTTCAGTAGTATAATTCTTCGGTCATTGTAGTTTTCAATAATACTGATCGTATTGTCAGTTGATGAATCATCTGAAATGATTATTTCATCCCCATTCCCTAGCTGTGCCAGAATAGAATCCAGTTGTTTATCCAGGTATTTTTCGCCATTATATGTGGCCATGCAGACAGAGATCATTGACTGTTAGCTATCTTAAAGTGAATTTGAATCTTTTAATTCTTAGTTTGAATATACCTAATATGATGGGATAAGTAAGTTGAAAACTAAGTCCAGAGAAATATATCATATTGGAGAAGGCGTTAAATATAATGAAGGTGCTTAGAATTGAAATTCCAGTTACATAGTATTTATTGGATTTCCGTAAGATAATTATGTATAAGAAAACAAATGCTGCAATAAATAAATACATCAAATAAATACCGGCCCAGCCCAGCAATGAATAGGATCTGGCAAAAACAGTACCCACGGTTAAAAAAGATGCTATCTGTACTATCTCACCTTGCTCTGCATGAATTAGCTTGGCCAGCCTTTTTGAAATAAAATCAGGCAGTAATTCTGTAGAAATAAAATCCTTTACTCTTATTTGTTCCGGTCCATTTTCATTTATATTATTCTGTAGATTAGCCAGAGGAGAAGAAATATAAATGTAACTCCAGAAGTATTCTTTTGGAATTCTCGAATTTCTGAAAGAATCTGTTGCTTCAGCAACCTCCATGAAATATTCATTTGACGAACTCTTAACCATCCTATAGTTGCCAAGCACACCAAAAAAATATAATAGAACGACCACAAGAACAGCAATATAGATACGTGCTTTTAGCTTTACTTTTTTTATCGACAATAAAAATACGATTAAGCAACTCACCAATGATATCAACAGCATTCCCCTGTTATAAATTAGGATAGGGAAAAGCAGTAATAGTAAAAAGTAGATGAGATTCTTTAACTTTTTTTCTGACAGCCAGGCATGAAATACATAAACGGTATAAAATGAAGTGAATGTTGCCAATATGGGATGTAATGTAGGAATACCAAATTCTTCATATCTAAATGTTGAGCTACTAAAAACCAATAGCAGTGGAATGCCCTTTGTATATATAAATTCTATTATTAGTAGTATATATATCCCTATAATTGTTCTTTTAACGAAATCTGTATTCTCTATTTTACTATAAATGATAGGGTTGTATTTGTCAATAGTTGCGCCCAACAAAAGGGATACTATAAAAGTGACAATGAAGAAAAGAAGTAGAAGGAAACTCAACTTGGGATAAAGGGAAGACCAGCCAAATTGATATGTTACAATTACAATTGTAAAGGTTATAACATATAGATAGAAAGGATTCTTATATAATTGCATTACTTAATTAGAGATTTTAAAGTAAGCTTTGCATATTCCTTTTCTCCAGCTAGTAATTGCTTGATAAACCTGATAACTAACCTTAACTTATATACTATGAGATCTACAATATGATCCTTGAAGAATTCTCTTTCACTCAAAAGTATACTATCATAGCGAGATATTGATACTTTATCAAAAAAGGATATTACAGAAAGATCATGATGAATGTAAGTATCTAACAATAACACTTTTTTCTTTTTATTTTTGATCTCTCTAAAATACCAATGATCCAGCATATCGAGTGGAAAAGCATTATTAAATCCACCAATGGATTTTACAAATTGAGTTGAAATGAAAGTACCCGCGTTAATGCTCGTTATGGGTTTCTCAATTATCCCAGGTATAATTCGTTTTATAGGTCTTGTAATCCCTCCACGACAAAACTTTGATGGAGAAAGTAATGTGTTGTCTTTATCGGAAAGAACCTTAGGTATGATGCATACGATATCATGTGCAATACCTTTCGCGGTTGCTTCAATATATGATTCAAAGAAGTTTGAACTGTAGATTGTATCCTGATCTAACAATAAGATCCAGTCTGCTCTCCGGCCAGTTGCAAATTCAACACCTTCATTGTAAGCTTTACTGATCCCGGGATTTTCCGGATCATGTTTGTATACAATGTCAAGATTCCCATATTCAAAGC
>JAIOSU010000210.1 GCA_021107455.1 Clostridiales bacterium
CTCTCGACTTTGAGTAAAATCATCAATAGCTATTTCTGTCAAATCCTTTAAAATCTCTTCGAATTCAATAATTTCATCTGCAGAATAATTTGACTCATCATATGATCTAATAAGATATTCAACCCTACGTCTACTGCACATACCTTTTAGATGCCATAAATTGAAATCAGAGCCTCCTAATTCTATTGCATTGAAGATCTCTGCTTCAGCATTCTCAAAATCCTCAGGGATTTTTGCATTTTCAAATAGGTAACGGCCGAGATGTCCATGATAATGAGCCTCATCTGGATATGATTCAACAAGTTTTTTAAAAACAGCCTGTTTATTATACCTATCTGGTATGTCCTCGATTAATTTTGAGAACTTTCTAAATGGAATATATTGGTAATCATCATCTACCCCTAATAATTCTTCATTATCTCTGTTTAGGATTAAACTCTTATATAAATCTTTAATATCTGCAGTAAGATAATATGTTTCTGTTTTCAATAATTCTATCAGATCTATTACCCATTTTGAAATATAATCTTTCCAATTATCGTTAGTCGAAACTGTAATTTCTAATATTTCTTGGGCAAATCTTGAATATCTGGGACGCCATGTATCCTCATATTCAAGATTAGTTACATCAAAAGCTTGAGATAGAAGTTTTCTAATATAGTGTTCTTCCAACGGTTTTAAAGAGAGTTCCTCCTCAAGATCCATATTAAGAAATAACCTTATGAAGATGCTTGAAGCTAAACTCTTTTGAGTGTAAAAATAGACTAAGGAACAGAAACCTAAAAACTGAAGTTGGTTTGCTGGAAGTTTATCAATGTAATTTCCTAAATATATTTTTAATGATTCAGAAGAATATTCATCTTCGAAAGCAGTTAATGAAAAATCAAATACCTCGCAGTCCGAAGGAACCTTTGAGTTAAAATCTTGTATCTTTCGCAGGTTTTGTTCAGGAGTTAATTGTTCATATTTACCAATAAAACGATCTCTTTCTGATGTTGTTAATAATGTATCTGAAAGGAAAACTTGTTTGCTGTTTTCATTGGAAATACTTTTGAACACGCGCTTAACATATAAAATTACAACGTGTTTTTTATCCGAATTTATTCTTCTAATTATTGAGCTCAAATCATTCTTTGTTATCTCATGCGCCTCAATAACCAATAATAATGGCTTTTGAGCTAGAATAGGCAGTCGGAATATTTCATCATTTGTTTTCTCTCGGTGAAATTTGGAAATTAAAGCTGTCGGATATTTTTTATGAAAATCAAATGCAATCCTTCTCGCAAGTGTTGTGCCCCCACTACCGGGTTTATGTGATAATTCAACAACATAAGCACCTTTGGTTCCTTCCAATAGTGAATTTACTTTTTCAATCAGTGAATTTCTTTTTTCACGACGTACATCAAGCTCCTTACTCAATTCATCCCACCTTACAGTATTACCCTTATAAAATGGCTTATCTTCAAGATTTACAGTTAGATCATGTTCAATACCGAGATATAATACCTCAAAATCAGCATCGAGAAATCTAAGATTACTATCAGAAATATCTATATACTCATCCTCCACATTTTCAACTCTAGATGGAATTTGTTTTAAGGGATTTGATAAAGTACTCTTTACAAAAAGGCTACTTTGAATACCTTGGATAATGTTTGAATATGTAGAATTGATTAATATTGGATTTGTCCAATCGAATTCATCTTGTAGTCTTGGTAATTTGGCAACATCATCGTAAACAATTATATACTTAACATTTGCGGGAACTGAGTTTTCCGATAGTGTATCAATTATCTCCCTAACATAAGCTATTTCATCCCACAAACATATTACAGTAAATTTTTGAATTTTTCTGTCAAAAATTTCCACGATTATTTTCTTGATAAATTGGCCATACTTTAGATTTATTTTCCAATCTCTCTTATCCTTACTAATAGTCTCTGGCAGTCCATCTAAGCCGTTTGCAAAAACCCAATTAATAATATACTTTGTACTACTTGTAATTTCAAGCGAGTCCTTTTGTTCAATGCTTAATGGCTTAATTTCTTGATTATTAAGAACACCTGAGAATGCATTGTAGAGTCCGCTGCTCTTAGAATATGGATTAAAATCAAAGACAGTTGACCATCGGATTTTTGCCAAAGTCGATAATTGAGATTGGCTAAGATCATTAAAAGTAGGTGGTGCAATTAAAATATAATTCTGGTGATCCTTAAAAAAATCACTTTCAATGAATAATTTATTCCAATTCTCATCTTCACTCTCAACTAAAAGCTCATCATCAATTATATCATTGAAAGCATTATTAATAGCAACAGGCAGACTTAAACTCAAGTAGTCCTGATAGAACCACTCAAGTATTCGGCGAAGTGTCCCAATACAAAAATTTGCATTCTCCTCGGTTACTTCGTCAGTTCTGCTTAATGGATCGTGGGAAGCAGAATTACCTCCCTGTTTTATATCTTTTAGCCTTGTAATAATATCAATTTTGACATTGGGTAGATTAGTAACTAATTTTATTAATTTGTTTAACAATGGGATTTCATAATTCGAAGTTCCCGGAATAGGAGTTTTTAGGATTCCATTTTTTTCTTTCTTTCCTTCAATAATTTCC
>JAIOSU010000127.1 GCA_021107455.1 Clostridiales bacterium
CAATCGGATCGAGATATGCTGTATCCGATAATAACGGTTTGAAGTTTAACGGATGGCTTGCTGTTCTCGTTAAGCATATGGTCAACTTCTACTATTTATTCACTGTAAGTGGAGTGGCTCAATTATTTGAATACTGGAGACATGAGTTCTTCCATGTGAAAAATAATCGTTCATTCCTTGGTGGTCATTTTGCAAAATCAACACCTAACTTCTGGTTGGTTCCACTCAGAATTTTCCTTGGAGTAATGTGGTTGATTGAAGGCATCAAGAAAATCGACGAAGGTTGGATGTCAGAAGCGAAAATGTACGCTTCAGATGCTGTATCTGCTGCTTCAGAGTGGGTAGAGCCAGGTGCTGAAGCAATGAAGCCTTTGATAGAAAATGTACCTGGTGTCGTACAATGGGGTATTGATAATATCATCGCGCCAAATGCTGTATTCTTCCAAACTGGAATTGTTCTTGCTGAGATCTTGTTCGGACTTGCACTCATTGCTGGTTTGTTCACATTCATTTCAGCGGTTGTTACCGTTGGGTTGACAGTTGGAATCACTCTCACGGGTATGTCTGATGCATCCATCTTATGGTACTTCTTTGGTGGAATAGCACTCATCAGTGGTGCTGGCACTACATTTGGTCTCGATTACTATGTGATGCCTGTTCTCAAAAAATGGTGGAAAAATACAAAATTTGCTCAAAAATCGTACTTATACTTTCACTAACTAACGCGAAATCGTACCTGCCAAAGCAGGTACGATTTTTAAATGATTTAGAAAAAGGTTGTTAAAATGAAAAAAAATGACGTTATACTAATTGGTGTGGTTTTGATTCTGAGTTTATTATCCTTTGTAGCAATCAACTGGTATCAAAACAAATCTTCGGATGACATGCAGGTAATAATAAGGCATGAAGGTCAAGAAATTAAAGTATTTCCATTCAATGAAAACACAGATGAAGTTTTTGTTTTTGTGGATGAGGATGCGGATGAGACCAATACGATTATCATCAAAGATGGGATAGTGACTGTTGAGGAAGCCAATTGCAGAGATCAGATCTGTGTAAAGACACAATCTATTTCAAAGAATGGTGAAATCATTGTATGCTTGCCACATCAGTTGACAGTTGAAATATATGCAAAGTCGGGTGAGTTTGAACTCGACGGAGTAGCGGAGTAAAATATGAGTGAAAAAAACACATCTGTAAAAACGCGAAGACTGGTATTCATATCGGTTCTGGTTGCTCAGGCAATGATATTGTCTTTCATAGAAAGGATGATTCCTGTGCCATTTATCGCACCAGGGGCAAAACTCGGTCTAGCAAATATAATTACTGTAACTGCGGTTTATATGTTGACTTTTAAAGAAGCGGCCGCTGTGGTTCTTCTTAGAATCATTTTGACTGCGACGACTTTTGGTTCGCTTTCTAGTTTTCTATACAGTCTATCTGGAG
Organism: Clostridiales bacterium; assembly: GCA_021107455.1. Classification (GTDB taxonomy): domain Bacteria; phylum Bacillota; class Clostridia; order Peptostreptococcales; family Acidaminobacteraceae; genus Fusibacter_D. Next base: position 1,447 of record JAIOSU010000127.1, read on the forward strand.
GTGTTCTCAGCTTGCTGGTGATGGCTTCCATTGTGAAGGTTTTTAGAAATGAAGTAAGTTTGGTTGGTGTAAGTATTACAGGAGCTATAGCACACAATATCGGACAACTAATTGTAGCCGCCTTTGTGATCAATAGTTTTCTCATTATCACCTATTTGCCCATATTGTTGATTATTGCCATCCCGACAGGTATTTTTGTCGGATTTGTTGCAAGATTTCTAATCAATTATTTGGAAAGGATCAACTTCAGAAAGTGAACATCAGGTTCATGTATTGGAGAAAAGAATGTCAATTATCTTAAAAATAAATTCAATGGATCCTTCATTACAAAATGAAATGGATTCAGAAATCAAGATTGTGCGTAGTGCCATCTTGAAGCACACACGTACTAAATACCACGGTGTGCGTGATATCATTGAAGATGTACTGGATTTGAACGGTAAAATGCTCAGGCCACTTTTTGTCCTTCTAGCAGGTCATTTTGGAGAGTATAGTTCCGGTAAGATGGTGAATTTGGCCGCATCTATAGAGATGCTTCATATGGCGACATTGATTCATGATGATATTGTGGATGATTCCAAGCTAAGAAGACATCGTGAAAGCGTTCAAAGCAAATATGGCAAGGATATGGCTGTCTACGCAGGTGATTTTCTACTTGCAAAGTCACTTTCCATACTCAATGCCAAAGAATATGAAGCTTCACATATAGAGAGACTGGCTAAAGGCATAGAGCGTATTTGTGAAGCGGAGCTACTGCAATATCAAAGTCGATTCAAGACTATGACTTTCAAAAACTATTTGAGAATTGTCTCTGGAAAAACAGCTGCACTTTTTGCAATCAGTCTTTATGTTGGTGCATCAGAAAGCAAATGTGATGATAAGTTATCCAATCAGTTGGGCAGAATAGGGTATGAACTCGGAATCGCATTCCAAATTATCGACGATATCCTGGACTTTTCAGAAGATCATTCAAATGTTGGAAAATCCATTAAGAACGATTTGAAGAAGGGCTATTTTACATTGCCTGTAATATTGGCACTGGAAGATCAGAAACTGAACATTGAAGATTTCAGTGATGATGAGGAACTTCTTGAAGGAATCAACCTTGACAAAGGAATTGAGTACTCGAGAATTATAGCGAAGAAATATACAAAAAAAGCTTTCAAACGCATTTCAAAGTTGCCTGAAAGTGTGGCGAAAAATGCACTGGAAGCAGTAGCAAGACATATGTTGGATAGAAATTATTAAAAAGGCAAGAGTGCTCGCACTCTTGCCTTTCGCGTAGGTAAGTTTCCGAAGGAAACTTATTAGCGTCTCAGTATAATTCAGAAAACACTAGTGCTCTCGCAATCTTGGCTTTCGCGTAGTTACAATGTTTTGTGAAACGAAACATTGGGCGTAGGTATGGTTCTCGCAAAGCGAAACTATACTAGCCACATGTGTCTATGTTATACTCAGTACGATTGGAAACTTATTAGCGTCTCAGTAAAATTCACAAACAGCCAAGAGTGCGAGCACTCTTGGCTTTTCTTAAATGAAATCAATATGTTCCAATATAAGTTTTGCGATACTTTCCAAATATGTGACATCGACAGGTTTGAAACGGTCTATCTCAGGACTGTCAATATCAAGAACTCCGATCAATTTGTCATTTTTCACAAGTGGAATAACAATTTCACTATTGGAAAAAAGATCACATGC
>JAIOSU010000298.1 GCA_021107455.1 Clostridiales bacterium
CCAGAAGGCTTCCAAGGAAAATATAGTTTATTGCCAAACATTGCATTAATAGGAATTGTTCTTCTGATTGGATTAGCAGCGATTCAATTCTATAAAAATAAGTACATGGTTATGCCAAAGTCTACAATTAACGAAGTATAAATTGCACTGAATGCCTTCGGCATTCCTTTTCAATCGAAAGAAGTGAGGGACAACTGAACAATAACTATGAAAAAATTGATCACCATTAGGTGGTCTTTTTTTGTTCAAAGGTATTGCGTAGATATTTTTGATGTGATATCATTCGGTTAGTGGTATATACAACTATACCAATTCAATTTCACGAAAGGACTGATTCTTATAAAAAAATCATATGTTCCCCCTCTTTATATTCAAATCAAGGATACTCTTATTGAGAAAATTAATTCTGGAGAAATTGAGGGAGGCAGTCAACTGCCATCAGAAAGAGAATTGAGTGAAGCATACAACATTAGTAGAATGACAGCTAGAAACGCATTGACACAACTTGTCGATTTGGGATACGCATACAGAGTAAAAGGGAAAGGCACTTTTGCGAGACTTCCAAATTTTGAAAGAGATTTTGTCAAACTGAGTGGTTTTTCTCAAATGTTGATCTCCAGAGGCATCAAGCCAAGCAACAAGGTAGTGAGTTTCAGTATAGTAGAAGCGGATAAAAAAATTGCAACTCTTCTGGAATTGACAATCGGCACAAAAGTCTATGAAATCGTGCGTGTAAGATATGGTGATCATATCCCCCTTGCACTGGAATACTCATATTTGCCGGCTGATCTCTTTGACAACCTGCTAGAGTACGACTTTGAGACCTGTTCTTTGTATGAAGTTATTGAAACTGTTTACAATCACAAATTGAAGTTTTCCAAGCAGTGGATCAGAATAACAACTTTGTATGAGAATGAAGCCAATTACCTTGATGTAGAAGAGAGTACGCCAGCATTCTTATTGGAATCCATATCTTATGATATGAATGAGAGAATTGTAGAGGCGACAAGATCTTTGAACATTGGCGACAGAACCACATTCTATACAGAATTATGGCCAAGCGTCGGAATATGATTAAAATTTAATGGCCAATAAAACGGTTATAGAACTATCTGGTATTGTTAAAATATTCACAAAATATTTATGAGGTGAGAAATGTCTGATTTTATTGTGTCTTTAATTGACGTCGAAAAAAGCTTCGGTAAAAATAGAGTAGTAAAAAAAATGAATGTTGAAATAAAGCAAGGAGAATTTTTGACACTTCTTGGCCCCTCCGGATGCGGAAAGACCACCACACTAAGAATGATTGCAGGTTTTGAAGAAGCTTCATCCGGCACGATCATGGTTCAAGGTGTCAGCATCGAAGATAAAGAACCATTCGAAAGAGATGTTAATACCGTTTTTCAGAATTACGCGCTTTTTCCACATATGAATGTATTTGATAATATAGCCTACGCGTTAAAAATCAAGAAGAAGTCAAAAGACGAAATCGCCAGAAGAGTCAACGAAATGCTGGAACTTGTCCAGCTTAAAGGATATGAGAAAAGAAAACCTGATGAACTATCCGGAGGTCAAAAGCAAAGAGTAGCAATAGCCAGAGCGCTAATAAATAATCCTAAGGTATTGCTTCTTGATGAACCACTTGGTGCACTCGATCTTAAACTGAGAAAACAGATGCAGGTAGAGCTTAAACGGTTGCAAAAGAAACTTGAAATCACTTTTGTCTATGTCACTCACGACCAAGAAGAAGCGCTGACTATGAGTGATAGAATTGCGATAATGAATGAAGGTGTCATAGAACAACTTGCATCCCCTAGAGAAATCTATGAAAGACCTCAAACAAAATTCGTTGCAGGCTTTATTGGAGAATCAAATATTTTTGATGGCAAAGTTATTGGTGTTCAAGATGAAATCTTAGTTGTCGAAACAACTGCGGGAACAATAAAGGTCAATGGAGATGGGTTCGAAATCGGGGAGAGAATTCATGTTTCAATAAGACCAGAGTATATTGAGTTGAGCCAGGAACCTATAGAAGGATTTGATCTTAAGGGTAAGATTCAGGATTTTATCTATATGGGAACAGTGATTAAGACTTCCATCGAACTGAAGGATAAGAAGGAAATAAAGTATTCTCGGTTTGAAAAGGAAGATTATTTCAATGAAGGAGATTCTATAAACATTGGTTGGAATCCAGAAAGAGCGGTTGCAATCAAAGCGAATTAGTAGTTTGGGGGAGAATATGATTCAAAGAAATAGTTTTAAACGAAAGACATTGCCGGCACTTGCTATGGCTGGCCCAGTTTCGATTTGGATGATCTTATTTGTTACTTTGCCTATGCTTTATATCATTTACATCAGCTTCATGTCCAGAGGGGTATTTGGAGATGTTGTTTACACTTTTTCACTAGATAGCTACAACACATTATTGGATAGCACATATTTTAAGGTCATAGTTAAATCAATAAAAGCAGCTTCGTTGACAACCTTGTTATGTTTGTTGATTGGCTACCCATTTGCATATTATATTGCAAATAAGCCAAAGGAAGTGGCTTCAAAGCTTATTATGCTCATTATGATTCCATTTTGGACCAACTCTTTGATGAGACTTAATAGCTGGCTGTTATTATTTCAGACAAGTGGACCGATCAATAAATTTCTTCTTTTTACAGGGGTTACTGATACACCATTAAACTTTGTTTATACCAATGGTCTTGTAATGGTTGGACTTATAACGAGTATGCTGCCATTTGCAGTGCTACCAATGTACAGTTCAATTGAAAAATTAAGCAAATCTCTATTGGAAGCATCTGCGGATCTCGGTGCTTCTAAACGAACTACATTTTTTAAAATAACACTGCCACTGACTTTTCCCGGAATTTTTTCCTCCATTATACTGGTATTTATCCCTTCACTCGGAATGTATTACGTGACAGATATGCTTGGTGGTGGAAAAGTCTTATATATTGGCAACATTATTAAAAATCAGTTTGGAGCAATCAGAAATTGGCCTCTTGGTGCAGCTCTATCAGTACTGCTGATTCTCATAACGGGCCTACTCATATTCATCTACACCAGATTTGCAAAGATAGAAGATATGGAGGTGGTATAGATGAGTCTTTCAAAGTTGCAAAAGAGAAAAAGGTTTGGGGAGCTAATCGGAATGATATATTCCATTGCCATTTATACAGTGTTATATATTCCAGTTTTGGTAATGATGATCTTTTCATTTAATGATCAAAGATATAACTATTACTGGAATGGCTTTACTACTGAATGGTATTCCAAGTTATTTTCTAATTCCACGGTGATAGGCAGTCTTTGGTATTCCATCATTATTGCGGTATTGGCAACAGTGATTTCAGTTACGATAGCAACAATAGGGGCATTAGGACTTAGAAAATATGAATTTAGAGGCAGAAAATTCATTAACAATATGCTGTTTATTCCAATAATAGTGCCAGAAATTGTACTGGCGGTTGCTCTATTGATCATATTTATGAAGGTAGGTCTTGCGCTGGGGATGGGAAGTATACTACTTGGACACTGTACTTTCTGCATACCCTATGCAGTAGTAACAATCAAAGGCAGGATAAGTGGCGATGGTTACAGCCTTGAAGAGGCATCTATGGATCTTGGAGCCAGTAGAATTCAAACATTCTTCAATGTGACTCTTCCGAGTATCATGCCAGGAGTGATGAGTGCGGCGTTTCTTTCTTTTACACTTTCGATAGATGATGTTGTTATGAGTAATATGCTTGCGGGTGCAAAGAATTCAACATTACCGGTATTGATTCTTTCGATGAATAAGTCGGGAATTACTCCGGACATCAATGCACTCACTACAATCATGATTCTTGTCATTGTAATAGCAATGATTTTGAATAATAAAATTAAAAATGCGTTGAGCAAACGCAAAAAGGCGGAGGGAATATTATGAAGAAAACAATGTCCATTCTTTTGACTATGATCCTAATCATGGGGCTTTTCACAGGTTGCACAGGTACAAATGCTAATTCTGAAAGTGACAAAGCAGCTTCAAGCACAGAGCTAAATATCTATATGTGGCAGCAGTACATCTCTGATGACTTGATCGCGAAATTTGAGGAAGAAAACAATGCAAAAGTAAATTTATCTTATATGAGTGACAATGCAGACGCAATTACAAAATTAACAGCAGGTGGAGGTCAAGAATATGACCTGATCATGACCTGTGATGCTTATATGGAATCACTAGTTGATGGTGGATATGTTGAAAAAATAAACTTTGAAAATATTCCAAATGCATCTAATATCAATGATTCTTACTGGACAGCAAAAGAATACTGCGTTCCATATCTAATGAATTATATCTATATCATTTATAACAAAGATACTAGCCCAGTTGAAATTAAGAGCTACAATGATTTGATAAACCCAGCTTTAAAAGGACAAATTGCTTCGATCGATGGAGCTAGAAATCTATTTCCTATAGCACTTGTTGCACTTGGTTATGATCCTAACTCAGTGAATGAAAGTGAAATAGCGGAAGCTTATGAATGGCTCGTCAAATACAATGATAACGTTGTAGCTTATGGCAATGCGGAACAAAACCTAACAAATGGAACCGCTTCTGTGGCTTTCACATATGATGGAAACGCATCATGGGCTATGTCAGAACTGGGAAAAGATAATAATCTTGTTATAGCAGATTTTGAAAACGATCCAGTACAGCTTGGATTTGACCTATATGTCATTCCAAAAGGTGCCAAGCATGTAGACCTTGCGGAAAAGTTCTTGAATTATATCACTGATCCTGAAGTTATGGCGGCTAATCTTGTGGAATATCCATATTCATGTCCTAACGACGTAGCAGTGCAGGCCGCTTCGGAAGCGTACAGAAACGACCCTGCAAGAGATTTTGATTATAAGCAAAATGTGTTTTTCCAAGAGGATGTTGGTGAGGCAATTACGATTTACAATGATTACTATCAAAAACTAAAAGTCGGAGAATAAATTAGACAACTAGGAGAACATAAACATGTTAAAATTTGACGAACAAAAGCAGTTGGATAGCGTTAATGGTGTATTGGCCAAAAGAGGTGAAATTGAATCCATCGTAGATGGAATATGCAAAAGGGGATATAAGAACATTTGCTGGCTCGGTATCGGTGGCACATATGCATCATGTCTACAAGCTGAGGTACACATGAAAGAAAGATCCTCAATAAATTTCTTTGTTGAAAACGCAGCAGAATATCTTCATACTGGGAACAAAAAAGTAGGAAAGGGTACAATAGTCATTATATCGTCTGTTACCGGAAGAACCTCTGAGATGATTGAAGGAGTGAAGAAAGCGAAGAGTGCTGGTGCGGAAATAATCGGATTTGTCGATTATCCTGAAACTGAACTCGCCGGAATTTCGGATTATCTGATCTCATATCCTATGAATGAACAACTTAAATTTTTCATGGTAGCTGACAGATTCATGTTTAATGCCGGTGAGTTTGAAGAGTACCATGAACTCTATGCCGAGCTCGATGCTCATCTTGCTCGTGGACTTGTTGAAGTTGAGAAATCGGCTGATGAACTTGGAGAGTGTATAGCGAAAAAGCATATGAATGATAGCATACATTACTTTGTTGGAGCTGGCAACCAATACGGAGCAACCTATTCTTATGCTATGTGCTACTGGGAAGAGCAACACTGGATCAGAACAAAATCCATACACAGTGCAGAATTTTTCCATGGCATGTTTGAAATCATAGACAGAGATACTGCAGTCACCGTGTTTGTTGGAGAGGATTCACAAAGGAATCTCAGCGAAAGGGTCGCTAAATTTTTACCGAGGATTTGTGCGAACTATAATATAATTGATACTAAAAACTATGAACTCAAAGGAATCAGTGAAAAGTTCAGAGGACATCTTTCTCATTTGTTGATGAGAGTCATCACATCCAGGGTTGATGTACACCTGGAAAAACTGAATTGTCATCCGATGGAAATAAGAAGATATTATAGACAGCTTGATTATTAATTGCTGTTACTGAGCTACTGATTATAAAAGCAGTCTGTTTCTCAATTTTGAAACAGTCTGTTTTTCTTGTAAGAAGGGGGCTATATGAAGATTGGTATGTTTACGTCGGGGTATCAGCGAAATGACATTGAAGATATTTTTAGAGATGCTAGAAGATTCAACTATGATTATATAGAACTTTGGGGAGGGCGGCCTCATGCTTTTCCGTATGATTTAAAAAATGGAAAACTGGATCAACTGTTGAAACTTAAAGAAGAATATGGAATTCCTATAAAGGTATACACACCTGAACATAATTCATATCCATACAATTATATGATTGGTGATGAAAACCAAAGAAGAGAATCGATTGAGTATCTCAAAACTGCAATTGAAATGGGAAAAGAATTAGGAGCAGAATATACAGTCATATCTGCTGGTCACGCAGGTTATATGGCTTCAAGCAAAGAGATATGGGAAAGATTGTGTATAAGTATTACGGAGCTGGTGGAATGCGCACAGCATAATGACCACATTTTGCTGATTGAAGCTCTTACCCCATTTGAATCTAATGTTTGCACGACTGCCAATGATCTTTTAGATATAGTCAATCATATCAATTCTCCTTATTTTGGAGCGATGTGTGACCTTGTTCCTCCATATGTGCAAAACGAGAGTATAATGACTTATTTCAAAAAGCTTGGAAAGAATCTCAAACACTTACACATTATTGACAGCGATGGAAAAAGCGATACCCATCTCGTGCCTGGTGATGGGACTATTCCTCTTAAGGAACTCATGAAGGAAATACAAGAAAGCGGGTACGATGGAGGGGCTACAATTGAGCTCGTCACATCTTATATCAACGAACCATCACTGTATGCAAAATTAGCAATAGACAGATTAAAAAATAAAATAGAATGTTGAGGTTAATATGGAAAAAAATATACAAATTGCAGCTGTAGGTGACAATTGTATTGATTTTTATGACAGCACTGGTGAAAAGTTTCCGGGAGGGAATCCGGTAAATGTAGCGGTGTATATCAAAAGGATGAATGGAAATTCCTCATATACAGGAGTTGTAGGTACTGACGAATTTGGGCAATTCATGATGGAATCAATAGCATCAAAAGGCGTCGATATATCTCATATGAAAGTGCTTGAGGGTAAGACTGCTGTCACACATGTCGAAATCAGAAATGGAGATAGAGTTTTAGGCGATTATGACGATGGTGTCATGGCGGATTTCAAATTGACTGAAGAGGATATAAATTTTTTATGCACCCATGACCTGGTTGTAACCGGAATCTGGGGGATGATTGAATCCGAACTATCTAAAATCAAAGAAAAAGGGACGCTCATAGCATTTGATTTCGCAGATAAGCTGGATCATAAAATAACTATTGAAGCGATTCCTTATGTGGACTATGCGTTTTTCTCGGATGATAGTAAAAGTGATGAAGAATTGCATGAGTATATGAAAGCCATCTACTCTAGAGGTCCTAAGGTAGTAATCTTCACTAGAGGCGAAAAGGGGAGTATCGCTTATGATGGGAATGAGTTTACCACATATGGAATAATCGAGTGTGAAGTTGTTGATAGCATGGGTGCGGGTGACAGCTATATTGCTGGATTTCTAATGGGAGTTCTTGAAGGCAATTCTATTTTAGATTGTATGAAAAAGGGCGCAATCAGCAGTAGTGTAACCATTGGATATTATGGTGCATGGTAATTGGTTATTTAATTCATTCCCTTTCTCTATAACAATCAGGCGTACCGGGTACTGGTACGACGGAAACGGCGGTAATGGCAATAACTCAATATTCATATTGTCGCGAATAGCCCGTTGCTCATATCATCCACAAAAGTATCAATTGCATTGAATGCCATCGGCATTCCTTCAATGTAAGGCTAATTTTTTCAAAGTTCATCGACCGCCATTTGGTGGTCTTTTTTTCGTTTTACTATAAATATCCCAACACTTCCTTTATGGTTGAAAAACATACGAAAAAACATCAAATATGATGTATAACAAATCTAAGAAATAATGGAATAAAAATATGATTGTACATACCTATCACACTAAAGGTGGTAAAGATTTGATGAGAACTAATTTAGATGAACTTCCTAAACGGGAATCTGTTGAAGGTTATTTTATAATAGAATCATTGGATAATTATGGGATTGATTGACGTAAAAAGAATTGTTGATGAAAAGCGAAATGATATTGAATTTAAATATGAGTTATAATAAATATTAGAGATAGAATATTTATTAGTGATGAATGTATAATCGATGTTCAAAAGGGGGGATATATGATATGTCAAAAAAGCTAGCTAAAGAAACTATTCATGCCAAAGGTATTGAGATTTCAATTTATAGCGAAGATTTTCATAATGAGTATATTTCGTTAACAGATATTGCGCGGTACAAGAGTGATGATCCATTTATTGTAATCAATAATTGGATGCGTGGTAAAGATACAATCGATTTTTTAGGGTTGTGGGAACAACTCCAGAATCCGAATTTTAAACCTATCGAATTCGATAGGTTTAGAAAAGAAGCCGGATATAATGCGTTTACTCTGTCACCTAAAAAATGGATTGATCATACAAATGCAATTGGAATTGTATCAAAATCAGGGAGATATGGTGGAATCTTTGCTCACTCAGATATTGCATTTGAATTTGCATCGTGGATTTCAGCAGAATTTAAACCACTTCTAATGGTTAAAGATAATTATCCTAAATATGTAGTATCGATGGATGAAAATTTCAAAGATAATATTGAAGGTGTCCGTCATGTATATTTGGGGGATTTCATTACATCGGATTGGATTTAGATCTAGGAGGCGTACCAGGTATCTGTTACCAAACACCTTTACAATGCTATGATTATACAACTTTCCCAATTTCACAATTACTGTCCGTACGTGGTGTCCTAAATTTTCTATTCGACACTAAAATATATAGTTTATGTTCAGTATTTTGTGGTAATAACTATAAGGTAACTTAATAATTTTTTAGGATGCTGTGAAACTGTAGATTTATGTGGACGCTTATGTCTACAGCGGAGCAAAATGCGTAACCGACCTTCTGGGTCGGTTTTTATTTTTGGAAGGGAGAGTTTAAAATGCCTAAACTAAAAAATACCGCGCAACTACACAGAGTGCTGGTCATAGCCATAGTGCTGATGCTGGCAATGGGGGGGATGACAGTCGCTCAACCGCTATCCCCGGTGATCAATGAATTCAGTGCCAGTACTACCGGCACCGACATTGAGTATGTAGAAATATTTGGTTTGCCTAATACGGATTATACCCATCTGACAATTCTGGAGATCGAGGGCGATACTACCGGAGCCGGGGTTATCGATGAAATAGTGCCAGTTGGGAGCACCAATTCTCTAGATTTGTGGTACACTGACCTGCCCGCAAATTCGCTGGAAAACGGGACCATCACCTTGTTGCTGGTAGAGGGTTTTACAGGATCCCTTTCTCAGGACTTGGATATCGAAAACGATGGTACCTTTGATATTACCCCTTGGACAACCATACTTGATAGTGTGGCCGTAAATGACGGTGGTGCAGGTGATATAACCTACTCAGAGACAGTCTTATTTGCAAATTATGACGGCATGGCCTTTGCACCGGGTGGCGCTTCCCGCATTCCCGACGGAACTGACACTGGTGGGGTCACCGACTGGATCAGAAATGATTTCGACTTGTTCGGAATACCAGGATACACGGGAACTCCGGTATTGGGGGAAGCCAAAAATACCCCGGGAAGCCCAAATGAATTGGTACCAGAACCAACACCGATAATCACCCTCATCCATGATGTCCAGGGCAGCGGGGAGGCCAGTCCATTGGTTGGACAAACCGTCATTATAGAAGCTATTGTGGTGGGTGACTATCAAGATGGTGCCAGTGGCACTAATGGTGATTTGGATGGCTTCTATATTCAGGAAGAGAATGATAATGCAGATGCTGATCCCCTCACCTCAGAAGGCATCTTTATATATGATGGAAGCGCTCCTGCAGTGGATGTCAATATAGGTGATCTAGTAAGTGTGGAAGGTGTAGTCTCTGAACACTATGGAATGACAGAAATCACTTCCTTGACCGACGTTACGGTGATTAGTAGCGACAATGATCTTCCAATGGCCACATCCCTCACTTTGCCGGTGACAGCTGTTTCTGACTTCGAATCCTACGAAGGTATGCTGATCACATTCCCACAGGAGCTGATCATCGCTGAATATTTCAACTTCGACCGCTACGGGGAAATTGTCTTGACCTCTGAACGCCATCTGACCCCTACGGCTGAATTTGAGCCGGGCTCAAATGATGTGACCCAGGCAGTGGCCGATTATCTGCTGGATAAGATAACCTTGGATGATGGACGTGAATCTCAGAACCCGGATCCCGCCATCCATCCCAACGGAGAAATTTTTACACTGGACAACCTGTTCAGAGGTGGTGATGCGGTTGAAAATGTGACCGGCATTATGGATTATGACTATGGGATCTATCGCATTCAGCCTACCCAGGGGGCGGACTACACCGCATCCAATCCTCGCCCAGATCAACCTGATGATACGGGAGGCAATTTGAAAGTGGCTTCCTTCAATGTATTGAATTACTTTATTACCTTTGGCGAGCGCGGTGCAGATAATGCGGAAGAATTCGAACGCCAAAGGGATAAGATTGTTGCTGCGCTAGCTGCCATTGATGCGGATGTGGTCGGCTTAATCGAGATAGAAAACTATCCGGGTGACGAGCCCACCGCTGATCTGGTGAGCGGGCTCAACGATGTTTTGGGTGCAGGCACTTATAGTTATATAGCTACGGGTGCGATTGGCACGGATGAGATCCGAGTAGCCATGATTTACAAACCAGCTTCGGTAAGTCCACTAGGGGATTATGCGATCCTCGATTCAACTGTGGATCCCCGCTTCATTGATACCTTGAACCGTCCTACGCTAGCCCAGACCTTCATGGATGACTCCACCGGCGGTATCTTTACAGTTGCGATTAACCACCTCAAGTCGAAGGGCTCGGCCTGTCCAGATGATCCCGATATTGGCGATGGTGCCGGCAATTGCAATCTGACACGCACCGCAGCCGCCCAAGCTCTGGTGGACTGGCTATCCTCTGATCCTACCGGGAGTGGCGACTCTGACTTCCTCATTATCGGCGACCTGAATTCCTACGACAAGGAAGATCCTATTGATGCGATCATCAGAGGCGCTGACGATATTCTTGGAACCGGTGATGACTATACTGATTTAGCATACGAACTGCTAGGTGAAGATGCCTACTCTTATGTTTTCGATGGACAAATCGGATATCTTGATTATGCTCTGGCTAGTGCGGAACTATTTGACGAGATCACGGGC
>JAIOSU010000074.1 GCA_021107455.1 Clostridiales bacterium
GTAATATATGAATGTAAGAAGATTATTTTATTGGAGGTGGAATTATGACAAGGGAAGAACTTATGGACCTGGACAGACAGTTTGACCATGATACTTCTATAGGTGGTCTTGAGGCGTGGGCTTCATATTTCGCGCAGGATGGAGTAATGATTGTAGGAAAAGGCATTGACATTATCGGACCATCTGCCATTAAAAAAGAGATGGAGAGTGCTTTTTCCATGCCCGGATTTAACCTGAGGTGGGAGCCGATTGACTGTGATCTCTCAGTGGATGGCACACTCGGATACACTTATGGGACTTATGTTAGACAGATTATGGATCCAGAGGGAAATGTGGTAGAAACAACAGGTAAATACACTACGATTTGGAAGCTTCAACCAAACCGTCAGTGGAAGATTGCTCTAGATATCGGGAACTGATATCCCGGGACGGGAGGCTAAAATGAAAAAAGTGAATTTGGCCATTGTGGGAGCTACCGGAATGGTTGGGAGAACACTGCTCAAGATTCTTGAGGAGAGATATTTTCCAGTTGAGGACATTCATTTTTTTGCAAAAGAAGAGGATTTGGATAAAAAAGTTGTATTTTTGGGAAAAAACTACAACATGGAAATTTTGACCGATGATTCTTTTGATCGTAAAATAGATATTGCACTCTTTTCAGCAAGTGAAGAAGCCAGTGAGAAATATGCACCAATAGCGCGTGGCAAGGGTGTTGTGGTAATCGACAGCAGCAACGTGTGGCGACTCGATGACTCGGTGCCTCTTGTAGTTCCGGAGGTCAACCCGGAAATGATTGAAAGACATATTGGTATCATTGCAAATCCAAATTGCATCACTATTGAGGCTGTTGTACCACTAAAAGCACTTCATGACGCCTATGGATTGAAACGTGTGGTTATCACCACTTTTCAGGCAGTATCGGGATCTGGAGTTAGCGGACTCAAGGAACTTGAGGACACCCAAAATGGTGAGAAGCATCATTTGTACCCTCACCCTATAGCAGACAATTGTATACCTCATGTGGATGAGTTTTTAAAAAATGGATACACCAAAGAAGAAATGAGCATGATGGAGGAGACGCGAAAAATTCTAAACTTGCCGGAATTGAAAGTTACGGCGACTTGTGTGCGCGTTCCGATCAAACATGGCCATAGCCTATCGGTCAATGTTGAACTTGAAAGAGAGTTCACTTTAGAGGGGGTAAAGCGTCTGATGGACGAATACCCTGGTATTATTCTTGTGGATGATCCCGAAATTGACGAATACCCTACAGTACTTAAGACAAATGGGATGGACAAGATCTGTGTCGGTCGAATCAGACGTGACCCAACTCTCACAAATGGACTGAATTTATGGATTGTAGCAGATAATGTACGCAAAGGTGCTGCGACTAATGCCATTCAAATTGCAGAATTATTAATAAAAAAGGATGTGCTTTGATGAAACGCCTATCACAATATTTCAATTTTATCGGCAATAAACTTAAGCGCTCGGTAGAGCGCTTTCCTGAGACGTTATTTGTAACTTTACTTTTGGTGATTATGATCATTGTGAGAACCCATATGGATTATGACAATCCAAATGGTATTACAATCGAAAAACTCATAATTGCGCTTGCTATTTTGATGCCGATCACCGCGGGTATTAAACTTGCAACCGAAAAATGGCGTCTCAGTTTTGTTGGACGTTCAGTACTGAATTTAGTGGCCGTTTTAATGGCGGGAATATATTATTTGATCATACCTGACAGCCTGAACGAGTATTTCATGATGCGTTTTGTGGCGCTCTACGCAATGCTTTTTATAGGTTTTTTAGTTGTGCCGTATTTTTATAACCGTAAGGGACTAGCTCAGTACATTTTATATCTGTACGGTAGATTCTTTTTGACCGCACTTTATGCCGTAGTGATTTTCGGTGGTATATCGATGATGATTTTTACGATTGAATCGTTGTTCAATTTGAATTTCAATGAGAACATCTATTTTGATCTGTTCATTGTTTTAGCAGGAGTTTTCGGTGTGACTTTCTTTTTGGGAAGCTTCCCTGAAATCAATGAGGATGTTGAAATTTCCAGTTACTCAAAAATATTCAAGACACTGTTTTTATACATTGTGTTACCCATAGTCAGCGTTTATACCGTGATTCTATACGCTTATTTTGTGAAGATTCTAATTGAGTTCGAATTGCCTCAAGGCTTAATAGGCAATTTGGTGCTCTGGTACGCTATGGTGAGTGCGCTCACACTTTTCTTTGTCAGGGATCTTAAAGATGAAGTCCCATGGCTGAAAAAGTTCATGAATGTTTACATCCCACTCATGATAGTGCCACTAGTGATGCTCTTTATAGCCATCGGAATCAGAATTGATGGTTACGGTGTCACGATGCCAAGGTATTTTGTGGTGTCGCTCGCTCTGTTTTTGACTTTTGCACTTGCAATCATGCGTCTAAAGAAAACTGACATTTCTGTGCCCGTGACTTTGATGCTTATTGCATTTATCGGCGTCTCTTTTTTTGGAGTGTTTTCAGGTTACTCGGTGACTCTTACAGATCAAAACGAGCGACTGGAGACCATGTTTGTGAAGTATGGACTTAAAGATTCAAACGGCAACTTCGTTGCCAAACCTGAACTTGATGAGTCAAAGAAGATTGAAGTGTCTGACCAGATACAATTTTTGACACGCAATTATGAAATTGAGGAAATCAAGGCTTTGCCTGTGGACTTTGATCAGGACCAGGCAGCTTCTTTGCTTGGATTCGAACTTTACGGATACTGGAGAGGTAACAACAATCTGACTTATTTCAATTATTATAATAAAGACGAATCCGCATTACTCGATGTCTCGGAAGCTGACTATATGATTCTAAACAGCAGCTATAACTCAATTGATGACGTCGATCTCGGCGACGGACTCATATTGACAAAAGAGCAGGATCTCCGTGATTTGAGGTTTGTTTCAGATGGTAAAGTGATTGCTGAGATCAATCTTGAGGATAATGCCAAAACTTTTTATTTAAATCAAAACGAAATGCCTTTTTATGAGTTTGAATTGCCAGAAGATGGCGGAAAGCTTGTGGTCAGTTTGAATTTCAAATCGATAAATGGTCATCGGGTTCAGGGTTCGAATGAAGATTCTGATGAAATGACTATTGATATGTACGAAGTATGGATTATGATGGGGATTAAATGACGAAGATTTTACATGAAAATTTACACATAATTCATTTTCACTTGAACTGGAAAAAGGTATAATGTTTAGAGGAACGAAATAAAAAAAGATAGAGGAAATTATGAAAAACGAGGGATTGATTTATACAAAGGAGCAGTATGTCGAAAAAAATACAGCTTATTTTCTGGAACAATCAAAAGAGCGCGCCTATCTTTTAGGTGCGGAGATGGAACATTTTTTAATCAATCGTGACACTCTAAGAAGCTATAAGTATGATGAGCCAGGTGGACAAAAAGAAATCTTGGAACAGCTTCATGAATCCGGGTGGAATATTATAGGCATAGAGGATGGCAACATCTTAGGTCTCGAAAAAGAGGGGTCCACAGTGACTCTTGAGCCGGGTGGACAGATTGAGTTCAGTCTTAGACCATTTGAGACTGTAGGTGAGATCGACAAAGAATATAGAGCAATCGCAAATGAAATCAAAGCGCTTTTAAAACCCGAGCAGGCTCTTGTGTCAATTGGATATCATCCAAAAACCAAAATTTCGGAATTGCCGCTTCTTCCAAAGAAAAGATATGCCATGATGTTTGATTATTTCAAGGAGCATGGTCGATTTTGCCATAATATGATGAAGGGTACCGCATCAACGCAAGTTTCCATTGATTATTTGAATGAAGAAGATTTCATAAAAAAATTCAGGGTTGCGAATTTCATTTCACCGGTCATGGCCAACCTTTTTGATTCGACACCTATTTTCGAAGGTGAAAAATACAGCGGAAGAAACTGCAGGACGGCGATTTGGGAAGAGACGGACATTAAACGTTCGAAACTTATTCCTGGTAGTTTGGACTCGAGGTTCGACTTTGAATCCTATTCAAGATATTTGCTCAAAATCCCACCAATTCTGCTCTTGTCAAATGGTGTGGTGAACTACACCAAGAATCGACCTTTAGAGGAGCTATTAGGCGATTATTCACTTACACTATCGGACCTTGAACATATTCAGACGATGGTGTTCCCGGATGTGAGGCTAAAAAAGTATCTTGAGATTCGAATGGCTGATGCCCTGCCATACCCTTATAACTTAAGTGTCGTGGCACTCATCAAAGCTTTGTTTTACAACTCGCGGAATCTGGACGAACTATACGAACTCTCTCTAAAGTATGATGATGCATGGGTGAGAAGACAAAATGTTCAGCTCACCCAAAGGGATGAGCAGCTAGATACTGATTTTGTGGCACTCACTGACAAAATCATGAAGATGGCACTGGAAAGTCTTGATCCTGATGAGATTTGGCCACTTGAAAAGCTGAAAGCACTCAGGGAGCAGGAACAATCCATGTCATCGTATCTGAACAGATTATACGATGAAGATCATAAATCATTTGTAAAAAGTATAGAAGTTTTGGAGGTAGGGAATGAAAATTGAAACAAAGATGGTCGAGACCATTATGGACAATCAGTCCTATTACCTGGAAGATTTTCTGAGAGTGAAGGATGCGGTTTCAAACTCAAAAGCCATATATAAAGGTCAACCCGTTCCTTATCTATATATCCCCAAAATTTATGATAAAAAGGATGTGGAGACATTCAAATCTGCACTGTCGGGAATGATGGACGTCGTAGAAAGAACCATCGGGCTCTACAAAACTGAAGCATCCGTCAGACGGTTGTTCGGTTTTGATAACAGACTCGAGGAATTGATCTTGTTGCCGCATGATTATGATGTGACTGTTCCAATGGGAAGGTTTGATATATTTTATTATGGTCCGGGGGAGTATAAATTCTGCGAACTCAATGCGGATGGCGCCTCAGCGATGAACGAGGAAAAGGAATTGTCTGCAATCATGCGTGAAAATGCAATTGTTGGCGCTTTTGAATCCAAGTACGATTTTCAGGTGTTTGAACTCTTCCACACCTGGGTCAATGCACTGGGAGACATATATTCAAGTTACACACAAAATCGTGGTATTGAACCTAAACCAAAGTCTGATACTGTTGTCGCAATCGTGGATTTCATAGACAAATCCAGCTCCATTGAGTTTGAAGTTTTCAAAGAAGCTTTTATAGAACAAGGATATCAGTGCATCATTGTCGATCCAAGAAATATCAAGACTATGGACGGAAAAATGATTGCTGATGGGCTCGTCATAGATGTGATCTACAGAAGACTCGTCACTAAAGACCTAATGGATCGTTATGATGAGATTCCTGATTTCATTCAGGGTCTAAAAGCATGTGAAACGTGTGTCGTCGGATCAGTGAAAACACAAATCATTCATACCAAACGATTCTTCGAGGTGCTTCATACACCTGAATTCAGGACTTATCTAAATCCCGAGCAACTAGACTTCATCGATCGTCATGTGCCATTTACAAGACCGCTTTCAATCGAGTCTGACTTGAGAGATTATGTGAATCATAAGGATGAACTGATCATCAAACCGGTGGATTACTACGCTTCAAAAGGGGTGTGCGCCGGAAGGGATTACAGTGAAGCTGAATGGGCAAAGCTACTTGAGGAGAAGATGAAGGAAGATTTTATCATACAGTCATATTGTCCGCTTTCACTTGTGGACAATGTGATTTATAATAAGGAGGGCAAGCTTGAACCGTGTTCCTTTAGAACCATTACAGGTCTTTTCGTCTATAATGGTGAATTTGCGGGGACATACGTCAGAGCTGGTCTTAATGCCATTATTTCCGGGCTTCACGAGGGCTATACCATGTCATCGATGGTGGTGACGGAAAAATAAATTCTGGGTTATGGAGGCAATAATGATTTACGGGATACTTCGATATCCACATCCGAATAGCCGATATTATGAGTCTACAAGGACACTTTTATCTAATGAGTTTCAAATTTTGATGAATACGACAGGCGATAACTTCGAGGCGGTCGGTTACAAATCAATTGGCGGAGTGGAGCTCTTTTGCTTCTCACTTGAAGCTCCGCTTGAGGACAGGACACGAAAGATACTGCACAGATTATCATCGCTGCACATCTTGTTTGAAATTGATGATGACCAGAGACTGGTGCCACTAAATGAAGGCAGGTCCAATTATTTCAAGGATGATATGGCCAGCATTCTTAAATATAGTGGAAAAACAAATGAGGAGTTCACCGCTATGATGATCAATCTCGGCGTGTTCAGCAGTGCTTTCGCTGACAAGTTCGATACACCACTTACTGTGTTTGATCCGATGTGTGGTAGAGGAACAACGCTTTACAAATCATTGATCATGGGGTATAACGCCTCTGGAATCGATATTGACAAGAATGACGTGAATGAAATCAACCAATACATGAAACGGTATTTGAAATACCACATGTATAAGCATGAGGCTGAGCATCAGACCATCAACATGTTTGGCGAGCACAAAGGAACGAAGTACACAATCACCACAGCAGACACCAAAGAAAACTATAAAGCGAAAGATGTCCGTGTGATTCAATTTGCACAGGGCGATACTCGTGAATCCAATTGCTTTTTCAGAAAAGAACAATTTCACATTTTTGTAACAGATCTACCTTATGGCGTTCAGCATTCGTCAGTATCTACTACAAAATTCGTCGATATAATTGAACTGCTTAAAGGTTCGGCCAAGGAATGGCACCTTCTACTTAAGAAGGGCGGTGCAGGAGTGATCGCTTACAATACGCATCATATCGGACGAAGTGTAATCGCTGAAGTCTTTAAAAATGCTGGATTTGAAGTCCTGGAACAGTCACCTTATAATGAATTTGAACATTGGGTGGAACAGGCAGTCAATAGAGATTTGTTGATAGTTAGAAAGTAAATGGATGTAGAGAAACAAATGGGGACAGGTCCAAATTGGTGCAAAGGGGACGGGTCTGAATTGGTATCTAGCGTAGCTAGGTACCAATTTGGACCTGTCCCCTTTTGTTTTGCACCAATTTGGACCTGTCCCCTTTTGTTTTCTCCTTTTACATCTTGACGCACCAAGAAAAATGACCTAAAATGAATATGAATGAAATCCGATTAAATTACTAGGATATAAACAAGGAGGCAAATGATGAGCATTTTAAAAGTGAATGCACTAAGATCCACAGCTGATGGTCAAGAGATACTCAAAGGAATCGATCTGGAGATCAATCCAGGTGAAATACATGTGATTATGGGACCAAATGGAGCAGGTAAATCGACACTGGCCAATGTGTTGATGGGACACCCTGCGCATGAGGTAGTCAGTGGTGAGGCGATATTCGGAGGTAAGGTCCTCTTTGATATGAAAGTGGATGAGCGCGCAAAAGCTGGGCTCTTTTTATCGTTCCAGTATCCGCAAGAGGTACCTGGCGTTACAGTGGATAATTTCCTGAGGACATCGAAAAAAGAAATCTCCGGCATCATGCCCATGCTTGGGGCGTTCAAAAAAGATGTCAAGCAGCATATGGAAATGCTCGATATGGATCAGAAATATTTGGAGCGCTACTTGAACCTCGGATTTTCCGGTGGTGAAAAAAAGAAGAACGAAATTTTACAGATGGCAGTCCTGTCGCCTAAGCTCGCAATTTTGGACGAGACCGACTCCGGACTCGATGTGGATGCGATTCGTGTCGTTTACGAGACCGTGCAAAAACTTGCCACTAAGGACAATGCCATTTTGGTCATAACGCATTACAATAAGATCCTGAATTATATCAAACCGGACTTCGTCCATATCCTGGTGGACGGCAAAATCGTGAAAAGTGGCGATTTGTCGCTCGCAACAGAAGTCGAGGAAAAAGGATATGAGGCATTCAAGAAGTCAACTGACGTAAACGGCGCCGCTTAAGGAGGAAACAATGGAAAAGAAGACCTATGTTGCCGACGTCGATCGTGGCGTCTATGACATCATCAACACAGAAGATCATAGATTCGTTTCTGACAAAGGCTTGACCGAAGACATCATCAGAGAAATATCCAGGGAGAAAAAAGAACCTGAATGGATGATGAATTTCAGGCTCGAATCCCTTGAAATCTATAAAAAGAAACCGCTACCTACATGGGGTGCCGATCTTTCAGAACTCGATGTCGAGAACATCGTGCACTACGTGAGACCCAATACGGACATGCAAACCAGCTGGGATGATGTGCCTGAGGATATCAAGAACACTTTTGAGAGGCTGGGGATCCCGGAAGCAGAGAGAAAATCACTGGCTGGTGTGGGCGCACAATATGATTCCGAAGTGGTTTACCATTCGATAAGAAAAGAACTCGTGGACCTTGGTGTCATATACACCGACATGGATACCGCCATCAAAGAGTACGAACATTTGATTAAGCCATACTTCATGAAACTCATCACCAACAGAGACCATAAATTTTCAGCGCTTCATGGTGCAGTATGGTCAGGAGGTTCATTTGTGTACGTACCAGAAGGTGTCGAAGTCGAATTTCCACTCCAGTCCTATTTCAGACTGAACGCAAAAGGTGCCGGTCAATTTGAGCATACTTTGATTATAGTAGAAAAAAATGCGAAACTACATTTCATTGAAGGGTGTTCCGCACCGAAATATTCTGTACAGAATCTTCACGCGGGAGCTGTGGAGCTGTTCGTTAAAGAAGGCGCCACACTTAGATACAGCACTATTGAAAACTGGTCGAGGAATATGTACAACCTCAACACCAAGCGTTCAGTCGTTGAAAAAAACGGCAAAATCGAATGGGTCTCTGGATCATTTGGATCCAAAGTATCCATGCTTTATCCGATGAGCATCCTGAAAGGTGAGGGCGCTTCCAGTGAATTCACAGGAATCACCTTCGCATCGAAAGGTCAGTATCTGGATACTGGAACCAAAGTGGTCCATGCGGCTTCAAATACAAGCTCAGTAATCAACTCGAAATCCATCTCAAAAGACGGAGGACATGCGTTCTACAGAGGCCTTCTCAAGGTCGCGAAAGGTGCGAAGAATGTCAAATCCATGGTCAATTGCGAATCCTTGATGCTGGACAACCGTTCCAAATCGGATACTGTGCCCATCATTGACATACAGGGGGATCTCGTGGATATAGGACATGAAGCCAAAATCGGAAGAATCAGCGATGAAACCATTTTTTATCTGATGAGCAGGGGCATCAGTGAGGCTGAAGCCAAAGCAATGATCGTCAGAGGGTTCGTCGAACCGATCACAAAGGAGCTGCCGCTCGAATATGCTGTCGAACTCAATCAACTCATCAACCTCGAGCTGGAAGGCACAATCGGATAGGAGGAAAATCTGTGAATATCAAAGAACATCCAAAATGGAAAAGAATCACATTACCAGACAATCTTTTCCCCGAAAGTGTCTCAAAGGGCAATATTCGGGTAAATATAAAAGGTGAAGGAATAGAAACTAGACCGTACTCAGAAGCGTTTTCTGAAGGAATAATCCCGCAAGATTTCATGCTTGAGCAGACTTCAGTAAAAGACCTTGGGGAAGCGTTCAAAGGTTATGTCAACTCGAATTACAACAAAGGATTTTATGTACGATCAGAATCTGCGAACACCATCACATCCACGGTCAGACTGGATGTCCCCATTCAGGGAACTCAAGTGGAGAACCATATCCTTGTCGCAGAAGAAGGTGCAAGTCTGAATGTCATTTTGAACTATATAAGTGAGTCAAATTTGCCATCAATGCACTATGGCATCACCAGACTGATTGCGAAGAGGGGCAGTAGGATAAAGCTCATCAAAGTTCAGCAACTCAAGCCATCCGACCAATTCTTCGATCAAAACTTTTCCATAGTGGAAGATGGTGGTTCTGTCGAAGTCGTAGATGTGCAACTTGGCTCAGGTTTCAGTGCACTCTCGCACGATTCGGTATTGGCAGGTAGAAATAGCAGGTCGTCCATCAAATCACTCTACTATGGTGATCATGGATCGCTGATGGATCTTTCTTATACTATGAGACACCGTGGTGCTCATTCTGAATCGGTCATTCTCTCAAAGGGTGCTCTTGATGGTGATGCCAAAAAAGTGTTCCGTGGCAATCTTATTTTCGAGACGGGTTCGCAAAAATCTGTGGGAAGAGAAAAAGAAGTGGTTGTGCTACTCAGCGAGAACGTTAAAACAGACTCCATCCCAGCTCTTTTGTGCTCCGAAGATGATGTCATTGGAGAACATGCGGCAAGTATTGGACAAGTGGATCAAGAAAAATTATTCTACCTGATGAGCAGGGGGCTCTCAGCTACTGAGGCGAAAAAACTTGTTGTCAAGGCAGCTTTTGATGAAATATTGCTTGAAATTGACGATGTGAATCTCAGAACTCAGTTGATGGATGCTTTGG
The DNA here is from genome assembly GCA_021107455.1 of Clostridiales bacterium. Taxonomy (GTDB): domain Bacteria; phylum Bacillota; class Clostridia; order Peptostreptococcales; family Acidaminobacteraceae; genus Fusibacter_D. Next base: position 10,444 of record JAIOSU010000074.1, read on the forward strand.
ATGGGAGGTTGACCCAGTGACAACAATGAATCATAAAGGGGATTTCCCGATTTATGAGACTCACCCTGGCATGGTCTATCTGGATCATGCCGCAACATCCCATAAACCGGATATCGTGACCAGAAGAACCGAATCCTATTACAAAACATCCAACAGCAGTCCACATCGCGGTGCATACCTGCTCAGCGTCAAATCCACTGAACTATATGATCGTGGGCGTAAGGAAGTGCTTGATTTTCTGGGAGCTGATGAGCGATATTCGACAGTTTTCACAAAAAATGCAACAGAAGCACTGAATCTTATTGCTCAAACCCATGTGATGGAAAATGTCAAAGCTGGAGATGAGATTTGCGTTTCAATAGATGCACATCACAGTGTGATTGTCCCTCTTCAACTTGTCGCTAAAAGAAAAGGTGCGATACTGAAATACTTATATCTTGACCGAACGGGTACATTTGAAAATGATGCAATCACAGCCAAAACTAAAATACTTGCATTGCCATGGATCAGTAACGGACTTGGTAAAATCCATGATGTGAAGGCGCTGTTGAAACGTGCTCACGATGTAGGAGCTGTTGTGATTTTGGACGGTGCTCAGGCAATTGGTCACATTCCGATTGATTTTGCAGAGCTCGACGTGGACTTCTTCACATTTTCAGGACACAAGATGTATGCACCACAAGGCATCGGCGGTTTAGTTGCAAAAAAAGAGCTGCTGGAGGCAATGCCACCATTTCTCACAGGAGGTGACATGATTGAATATGTCACTGAGCAGACGACCACATATGCCGGTGTTCCTGAAAGGTTTGAAGCAGGCACCCAAAATGTAGCTGGTGTCGTGGGACTGATGGCCGCTATCGATTATATAAAATCCTATGGATTGACAAAAATCCATGAGCACGAGATGGCACTTACGAGTTATGCACTGGAAAAATTGAAGGCACTGCCTTTCATCGAGATCTACGGCCCCGAGGATATCAGCAAAAGAGGTGCACTCATCACATTCAATGTGGAAGGCATTCACCCTCATGATGTGGCATCGCTTTTGGATGAGAAATGGGTGTCCATCAGGGCAGGACATCACTGTACTCAACCCCTTATGAAACATCTTGAACTCTCAGCTTCGTGCAGGGTGAGTTATGGATTTTACAATACTATTGAAGATATCGACAAATTTGTGGATGCGGTCAAATATGCAAGGGAGGTGTTCGGATATGTCGATGTATACTGAGACCATCATGTGGCACAACCAAAGCGGCCACAACAAGAGACCTCTTGAAGGTGCCACCCATGTGGAGCGAGGCAACAATCCGAATTGTGGAGACGATCTGTCACTGGAAGTCACACTGGAGAATGGTGTAATCAAGGATGCGGCATTTAGTGGGTCGGGTTGTGCCATCAGTCAGGCGTCCATATCCATCATGATCGATCTGATCAAAGACAAAGCCGTGATGGATGCAAAAAAGATTTGCGATGCCTATTTGTCCATGGTCAAAGGCGAGAGCGTTTCAGAAGAAATGGTCGATGCCCTTGAGGATGCACAAATCTTTGAGGGGCTTTCCAAAATGCCAGCTCGAGTAAAATGTGGTACGCTTGGGTGGCACTGTTTGAAGACCGTCATTAACCAGCTATGAGTCACCGATAATAACTGTTGATTACGTAAGTGATAATGGTTATACTTATAAAGGGAATTTTAAAGAAAAGGTGATTGGATGTATGATATACGCGATGTTCTTAAAAAGGGCATTGAGATAACCAACAAAAGAAAACGGATTTTTGAAAAGGCGAGGGATGATCAAGGCGACGTAAGAATCAGAATGGTCATGAACGTTTTAATCAAGTCCACTGAAAACGATATTGCTCATTACGAGAGTTTGATTCATGGGATCACCAATGATATGGCTGAGGATTTGGATTTTGCTTTCTATGATAAAATTTCATCACTGGTGAATCAGTTCTCCAGGACAATTATCGGACCGACAACTAGTGATCGAAGAGAGCTCTTAAGATTCGCCATAGAACAGGAGAATGCTGTATATGCACTGATTCTAGACATTCAGGGCAGAATGGTCATGGACAATGAATCTTATGACAATCAGGCATATCGAGTACTGAGCGAAGTGATTGAAGAGAAGAGAAAACTGATATCACAGCTGGAAAATATGGTTCAGGCAGGGCAGAGCGACCAGTAATTGGTTTTGCCCTGTTTTTTTATGTATTTCTTTGATATGTGTTATAATATCATTAGTGATTGAACTACATATAACGGGTATAAATGATAATACTATATTTACGGAGGGTTCACATGAGCGAAACTAAACAACCTACACCACGAAAAAGAGCACATTTGCGATATGCACTCAGCATACACATGAAATATGGAGAAGTGCTCCATGTGGAGGATTTGACAAAAGAAGAAAAAGACCAGTATTTTGAACTGGCAAGACACGATGATCGTTCACTTATAGTGGAAGACACTACAAGTGTTAGACATATTTTGGGCAAGGACATCGCAAAGATATCAGTTAAAGCATATGATGATCAATATGAAAAATTGATCCATCCTCTTGAAAAAATGATGTTTTCTGAATCCACACTCGGCAGAAAACTTTTTTCCACGATTATCAAAGTGTTTGTAGGGATTTCATTTTTAGGAATGATTGGGGTATTTGCACTTGCAATGATAGAAGGCAACATTCTAGATGTGTTTTTTGATCCGAAATTATTTGGAACGACATTTATTAAAGGGTTCGACCTTATCAAGACATTGTTCAACTATACCGTGATTTTGTTGATTCTCATGAATCTTATAGATCTGGTACTCGGCTTGAGAGCGGATTATTACATCAACCAGGATGGAGAGCAATCCGCAGACACATCAAGGCTGAGCAACGTATTTGTCACTGCAGCCTTTATTGTTGTTTTTATCGTTATTCAGGTAGTAATGAACGGCATTGTGAAAATGCTTTAATTATTTAAATTCAAATTTATTTGCATACTCAAGGCTTCTGAGGGACCAGATATGGAAACGTGATCACCACGACCCATGTCCACTCGGAAGCCTGCACTTTTTATACGGCCTTCAATGCACTGGCGACAATGTGCGGCTTCATCTCCCGTACAAATCTTGTCTTTGTAAAGCTCGTATTTTTCACGAACATCAGTAGGTGAGAGATTGGGCATGACAACGTTTGCTCCTGCCTTCAGAGCTTTTTCCCTTCCTTTTGGATCCAGTGTGCCCATTGCGGTTGTAGATGGCAACAGCGCCTTTGGAAGCATAAGTCTGGTCAGAGCGACCATGACAAGTGTCTGTTCCACGCTACCCCCTGTAGAGCCTTTAAGTGGTGTCTCCTCATGGGGAATATAAGGTCCGATACCGATCATTTCAGGCTCAAGTGTTTTTAAAAATCTGAGGTCTGCTACGAGATCCGCAGAGGTTTGCTCTGGAAGTCCCACCATAAAACCTGCGCCAACCTGAAATCCAAGTGTTTTGAGATCGCTGAGGCATCTGCGTCTGTTTTCGAATGACATATTGGGATGAAGTGATTCATAAAGCGATTTGGATGCGGTTTCGTGTCTGAGCAGATATCTATCCACTCCAGCTTTTTTCAGTTTTTCATAACTTTCATAGGAACGTTCACCAATAGATAGAGTTATCGCTGAGTCAGGATAACTTTTTTTGATGGATTCAATGAGGTCGACCAATATTTCATCGGTATAAAATGGATCCTCCCCACCTTGAAGGACAAAGGTTCTATAACCAGGAGCATGCCCCTCCTCACAACAATGGAGTATGGCTTCCTTGCTGAGACGGTAACGATCGACTTTGTCATTTTTGCCGCGGATGCCGCAGTAGTCACAATTCTGTTTGCAGTAATTAGTAAACTCGATCAGCCCTCGCATGTAAACCGTATCTTTGTAGTGCTGATTTTTTTTGTCGAGCGCAAGTGCATAGAGATGAAGTCTATCTTCCTCGGTAATGTTTTCGATGATGTGAACGAGCGATTCATCCGCCAGATCCCCATCTTTATAAAGTAAATCAAGAAGTCCCTTTATTGATGCCATATTGTCCTCCAAAAAAATAATAACCCCTTAGGGCAGAGTGCTCAAAGGGGTTCACATTCGTATAAAAATAGACGATAGAATGTTTTCCTTTGAGATTAGAATACTCTTTTCCCTTAGGTATAATTTGCTATCATAAGCTTGTTAATAATTTATCAAATATTGCATCTGTTGTCAATATAAATTTACTTAACATTAAAAAAGCGTTATAATGTGTTCAATTGAATAGGAATAAAGGAAGTGAAACCGTGAATAGAGAAGTGAATATCGTTAAGAAAATCGTACAGGATGCCATCGATACCATCTTGTCAAGTGACATCAACTCGCTGCATGTGCTAGATAAAGGGCGACAGGATATCGTGACGGGGCGTGATTTTGAGATGGAGCGATACATTAAAAAAGAGCTGCTGAATCATTTCCCTGAGGATCGCTTTATGGGGGAGGAAGAAAATCATTTTGAACTCGATGAGAATCGGACCTGGGTATGTGATCCAATAGACGGCACGGTCAATTACACCATGGGTATCCCATACTATGGCGTCCAAATCGCGCTCATGGAAGCTTATGAACCCGTATTTTGTCTGATAGCTCTACCTGAGCTTGGTCAAGTTTATCATGCGATAAAAGGAGAAGGTGCTTTTGTGAATGATGAGCGAATCACCCTAGATCCTTCAAAATTGTTGAGATCCTCCATTGTGACATTTGGTGATTTTTCAAAGTCAAATCCTGGATCAAGAAATTTTCAACTTAAAGCTATAGAAGCACTGATGGAAAAAGCAATGCGAATAAGAATCCAAGGAGCTTCTTCTGTGGATTTCGCGTTTGTCGCATCGGGGAAAAACGGATGCCATATTTTGTTTTCAAAAAACCTGTGGGAACTGGCACCAGGAAGAATGCTGGCGGAATCAGCCGGTTGTGCGACGGGAACAATTCCCGGGGAACCCTACGGATTTGAAGGCGAAGGACTGATTATATCAGGCAACTCAGCTATGCTGGGTGAAGTATATTTAGCACTGGAAACGATACCAAAAAAGAGGTGATGAAATGAAAAAAGGAACAGAACATATAATGAATCATGAATATCTGATGACCAATGGGCTTGGTGGCTACAGTTTTGGAACACTGGATGGTGCCAATTGCAGAAAATATCACTCACTTTATACAGTGAGCATGAACCCTCCGATCGAAAGGGTCCATTTGATCTCAAAAATGGTCGAAACTTTTGATTTTGGTGACGGGCAATTTGATATGACATTTGAGAATAAGGCATCCTCAAATGAAACAGAAAGCAATTTTGTGGATTATGTGCATAAAGGGAGCGTTCAGCTGACTTATGCACAGGGTGCTGTCACGATGAAAAAGACGATTGCCATGAGCCATGGTGGCAACGATTTGGCGCTCGTTTATGATATCAATGTGGAACGTACCGGAAAGGTGATCTTAACGCCATATTACAATTTCAGAGACCACCATGACACTGAGACTCCAGAACTCGAAAATTACATTGCCGAGCTAGATAGCGAGAGCGGAGTGCTCCATATAACGGACCAAAAGTATAATGTATATATGAAGGCCACCGGTGTTTATGTCCCATGTCGTGAATACAGCGGACAGAGCTATTATCCGATAGAAACAGACCGTGGTTATCCGGATGTTGAAAAGCACGTCATCTTAGGAGGGTTTTCATACGACCTCCAGCCAGGAAAAAACAGAATTGAAATTTCTTTAAACCTAAAACCGGAATTCAAACCGGCTCAAGATGTCATTAAGAGCCGAACACAGAGATATGATGAGCTGATTGAAAAAGCGGGATTTGAGGACCCTCAGATCAACAGACTGGTTCAAGCCGCTGATGATTTCGTGGTCTATAGAAAAAATACCTGCAAAAAGACGATCATAGCAGGTTATCCTTGGTTCACGGACTGGGGAAGAGACACCATGATTGCACTTCCTGGTCTGACGCTTGTAACGGGTCGATATGATGAGGCACTTGAGATGATCGACGGATTCATTTCCAAGGCTTATCGCGGCATCATTCCGAACAATTTTCCGGATGAAGGCGAAGCCCCGATGTACAACACTTCAGATGGTACGCTTTGGCTATTCAATGCGATTTATAACTACTATAAGCACACCGGTGACAAAAAAGCGATTCAAAGACTGCTGCCTGAAATGACGGGGATACTGAAACATCATATCAGCGGCACCATCAATGACATCTATATGGACACGGATGGTCTGCTCAGCACGGGCAACGAGGAGACCCAACTCACATGGATGGATGTCAAAGTCAATGGCTGGGTTGTCACTCCTAGACATGGCAAGGCTGTTGAAATCAATGCGCTCTGGTACAATGCACTTCGTGTGACTGTTGCACTTGCATCGGAAATCGGTGCGGAAGCGATAGTGGATCGTATGGGCCTTAGTGAAATCGCGGATCAGGTCAAAAAAAGCTTCAATGCTCTTTTTTGGAATGAAGCTTACGGCAATTTGTATGACCTGATCATTGATGGTCAGCCAATCGATATCCCCAGACCGAACATGATCTTTGCCGTAAGTTTGCCCTTTGCAGTGCTTGACCAACAAAATTGGAACCCCGTTGTGGACTATGTAACCGAACACTTCAGGACACCTTATGGTTTGCTCACCTTGAGACGGGAGGATCCTGATTTTCATCCTCATTATGGAGGGGATCTGCTCTCAAGAGATGGCGCATATCATAGAGGCACTGCTTGGGGATGGCTACTCGGACCATATTTTGAGGCGCACCTCAAGACGTATCATGACAAAGCCTTCATAGAGGAAGCTTTGCAATCGTTTTATCAGCATCTTGATGAAGGTATTCACGGGAGTGCCTCGGAAATATTTGAGGGCGAAGCCCCTCATGCACAAAAAGGGTGCTCCGCCCAAGCTTGGTCGGTTGCAGAAGTTTTAAGGATCAGATATTTACTCGACCTCGAAGAATAGGATCTCAAAAGGTTCGGCAGTGATATCAAAATGATTGTCGCTGAATTCTATTGAGGTTTCTCCGGTCAAATGGTTAACCAAAGCTTTTGCTTCATAGTCAAATGCAATTTCCTTTTCCTTGGAGCTTGCATTGATGAGAATCAAAAGCTTTTTATCATTTTTTGAGATTTCGTAGACAATGTGTTCCTTTTCATAGTGGATGAGTTCAAAAGTATCCAGAAACTCAGCTCTGATTTCAGAGAGTGATCTCACATAATCCAGAGTAGGGTGACTCTCTGTCCGTTCCCATTCCATGAATTTTCTATTTTCTGGATCGCCTCCACCGCTCATTGATATTTCAGTGCCATAGTAGAGTACCGGAATGCCTGGGTAGGTATAAAGGAACGTCAGAGCTTGAAGCATATATTCTTCACCATATTTCGGGTTCAGGCTGATGTATCTCGGATTGTCATGGTTGTCTATGAAAAGTGCGTTGAGGTCAGGATTTGTGAAAGCCTCCTCTTTTGAAAACGCATTGACCAGTGAAAACATGTTGGGCAACGGATTGAAGGCGTTTTTTATGCCGGCATAGAGCGAATAGTTGGTGATGCTGTCGATACCGGTCCCGTGGTAACTTTCCAGTTTCTTGGTATTCTCATCCCATACTTCACCAAGGAAAAAGAAATCAGGGTGTTTTTCTTTGATGGTTTGGGTAAATGTAACCCAGAATGTCTCGGGGACGTGTCTGACGGTATCTAGTCTGAAACCGTCGATTCCAGTTTCATCAATCCACCAGAGGGCATTATCAATGA
>JAIOSU010000283.1 GCA_021107455.1 Clostridiales bacterium
GGATACGGTTCATGTTCAGATAGCGCATAAAGATAACTCTTCATCAAAGTCGCTCCAAGCTCTTCCGAACCTTTGCCAAAATGTTCGCTTCCTATAAATATGACCGAGTTGGAGAGGTCAGGTCTCTTTTGCACCATTTCTTCAACGGATTCTGCATAGGACCCCTTGAATATGCTGATCTCATAATAACCGTTGCTTTCAGTGACACTATAATGTAGTTTCTTGCTTTTAGCAAATTTGGAAACATTGTCCCTGGCAACTGCATTGTCGACTATCGTGATGATATTGCCCTCATTTAGTCCGTCAAGTGCTTTTTTTGTTTCTATTACCGGTTTTGGGCAAGCAAGCCCTCTGGCATCAATTTTAATTTCCATTTCCATAACCTCCATCATAGATTGAGACTTCCGTTGATTATTACGGTATTGAACACATACTGAAGTATATTGTACTTATAAAAATAAATGGCGAACTGGGAGTGTTCTATGGCCGAAACCGTATCCCGCGACCATTTGAATGTCGGTATGTAGGAAAGTACAGCCATGATGAAATATACTGTCACGATGCCGATCATCGCACCAAGAATAAGACCACCACCATGGTTCAGTTCTTTGATGATCGGCAGTTTTGCGATCATGTTGCCAATGAACTGGGCAAATCCGAAAAGGGTGAGCAATATTAGAATCAACACGAGAAAACCGATTCCATTGACAATCATCTCTGTCATATGGGTAGCGATTTCTTCCACAAATTCCACGGATGTACTGATCACTTTCTCGTTGACAGCATTATAGATGGTTTTTTCGAGCACTTCAGGTAGTTTCAATTTTTCCAGTGAAGCATTCATCTGATCGATTGTAAGGCTTTGTCCGGTCATAGGATCAAATCCCAACATATCATATAAAAATGCCGTGACATGTTTTCCCACACTTTTGGTGGGATCCCAAAAATTTTCAGTGACAAACGTCGTAAACTGCACGTGGAACATTCTTGCTATCACAATCGCAGCAATCCATTTGATGAAATCGATCGCGGCAACAATAAAGCCTTTTTTCCACCCGTAGTACATACTAAACCCTATGATTACAATAACAGCGATATCTGTCCAATTCAAATCGTTCACCCCCGATTCACTTCTTGACGTATATTTCCAAACGATTAATGTACTCCACTCCAAAGCTCTTATCGTCTATGGAATGAATCTTTTGTATGTCATCTTTTCCATTGTAACGCTCCAGTACTCTGCCTTCTGAATCAATGATCGCAATATCCCTCACACCAAAAACTATGGCAAAATCTCCAAATTCAGCAAATCCGGCTATTTCATCAAAAGGCGGTTCGAAAGCGGCAATCTGATTGCCGTTTCGATCAAATATCAAAATTTCATTGCCCTTTTGTGGAGCACTGAGATCACTTACATTACTCACTACATAAATCCAAATCAGGTCCGATTTTTCATGAAACAGAAATTGACTGATGGTGCGATCAATCGGTATCCGAGTTTCCAGTGTTCCTTTATAATCATAACTGAGGAGCGCACTGTCCACAAGGACATTGATGCGATCTTCATCGATTTCCATCTCATAAGCGATTTCCTGTGTCAGATTGCTTCCACTGCTGATATTGCCATTCATTGATGCCAAAACCATTTTCGTGTTGAACTCCTTACGGCTGAGATCCAGTAATATGGCGACGATGTCCTGACTTTTGATGTTCAAATCAAAATCCAAAATCTCACCTTTTGGGAGCTGTGTCGTACTGATGAGTTTCATCTTTGTATCGAGCAAAACTAGTGAACTGTCATCTTTAAGTACGCCAACATATTTATCGTCGAACACCTTGATTTGTCTGACTGATCCTAGACCCATCACTTTGGCGGTGATCTCACCTTTTGAATTAAGCACAAAAACATCTCCTGCTTTGCGCTCACTCAGAACAATGATTTTTTCCCCACCTGCCACAGCAACGTTCTGGGAGGCTAAATCCTTTTTCCATATTGCGTTGCCATCGGAACTCACATACTTGATCTCCGTGGGATCCACAATGACATATGCATCATCCATCGTGATGATCTCTGCCCTATATTCAAAGTTGTTGTTTTGATTAAATACGAATTCCTGTGTTTTGACATAGTCCTCGTTGATCCATTTGGACACTCCTGCAATCACCAAATCAAATTGTGTCACAAGCAAAAGGGAGAGTATCAAAATGGCCAGGGACAGAGCACTCCCTTTTTTCATGCGAATTCATCCTCTACTGATTTTCTTTTGGTTGTCTCGGCGGTCTTTCACCAAAGTACATATAAAAATGCGTCTTGATTCGACCATTGTAAAGTTTTCTGTTTTTCGTCGACTTCTCGCCATAGGCGTTTTCAAAGCCATCATGTGATGTGATGATATATTTGGACCAAGTGGTATAAGGTTTGAATACCTTACCCATTACTTTGTATAGTTGTTCGACTTCTTTGACTTCATTCAGTCTTTCACCATATGGTGGGTTGCATATAATCGTCCCATACTGTCTAGATGTGCTGAAATCCTTCACATCGCGCACTTGAAAGTGAACTATGTCTGCAACGCCAGCAAGCGCTGCGTTTTCTCTAGCGATTGAAATGGCTCTCGGGTCCATGTCATAACCTTCTATTTTGACATCTAAGGCTTCAATGACTGATTCTTTTGCTTCATTTCTTACTTTCTCCCAAATCTCCGGTTCAATCCATCTCCATTTTTCGGAGTCAAATTCCCTATTGAGACCAGGTGCAATGTTTTTAGCCATCATGGCAGCCTCTATGACTATAGTTCCCGAACCACAAAACGGATCGATCAATGGTCTTTCGGCTTTCCATTTGCTGACGAGCAACAATCCTGCCGCTAGAGTCTCTTTTAGCGGTGCCTCGTTACCCTTGGCACGATACCCTCTTCTGTGAAGCCCTGAGCCCGAGGTATCTATGCTTACTGTTACCTCATCTTTTAAAATAGAGACTAGAATTCTATACGTTTCCTGAGTTTCCTCAAACCATTCCACTCTATAAAGCTTGGTCAATCGTTTGACGATTGCTTTCTTGGTAAGACTTTGAATGTCGGATAAACTGAAAAGTGTCGATTTGACAGATTTCGCGTCTACAGGGAATGCTGCATCTTTTGCAATATAAACTTCCCAAGGCAATTTATTGATTTCATCAAAAAGTGTCTCAAACTTGTTCGCTTTGAACTGACCTACACAAATAAAAACGCGTTCAGCGGTTCTGAGCCACATATTTGCACGCGCAAGGCCAAGCTCATCCGAGTCGAAAAGAACCCTTCCGTTCTCAACAACCACATTTTCAAATCCCAAATCTTTTATCTCTTGTGCCACAATGGCTTCCATACCGAAAACGGCAGTGGCGATCAATCTTAATTTCATACTTTTACTCCATTCAATAAGCGTGTGATATTCTATATGATTATACCATAAATGGGCGCCTGGGCGCCCATTTTTAATATATGCTTATTAAATTTATAAATATTTGTTTGCTATTTGTTTAAAATTTTCGCTTGTGAGCGGCTTTGGTATATAGTCATCGAAACCGTAGTCCTGCATGAATACGCGCTCATTGTCTATGAGTTTCTTGGACATGGAGACTATAGGACGGTGTGTTTTTCTTCGTCTCTCAATCTCATCAAAAACTTCAAACCCGTCACACTGCTCAACGCTCACATTGATCAGCATCAAATCAGGCTCTTTTTCAAAGTAAAGTCTAATGGCCTCATCTCCCGTTTGTGCAAAGTAAAGCTCATACTCCTCAAACACATCCAGTGCGATGTCCGGTTTTTCAAAATCGACGATCAAAACTCTGTTCACCACATTTTTCACCGGCAATTCATTTTGACTTTCCATCGGTGACAATTTGTCGAATCCAAGAACGACATTGGCATAAATTTCCTGATCCAAACTGCTTGCTATTTCTATGGTTCCACCAAAAGCCTCCACGATTTTTCTTGCAAGGTGTACTCCAAGGGATATGGAGTAAGCTTCAATGGAATCATAATCCATTTTTCTGTCATGCTCAAAGTAATCGAGCATTTTCCCTGCGTCTACAGATTCTCCTTGCTCGGCGGAATAGGTGAACTTCAAGTTGATTTTATTCCTGGTTTGCGAGATTTCTGTAATGGAAACATGAATCGGGTTATTCTCACTGAAGTGCATCACGATTTCATAAAGATAAGAGAGCAGCAATTTGAAATTCATCGCATCGCCCTTGATCACCTCTGGTATCGTGGGAGCACAAAGCAGATGAATCGAACCTTTTGGCCTGTATAGGCGCGCTTGATCAGCCGCTTCGGAGATTACGTTCAAGAGTTTAAACTCCTCTTTCCTAAGTATAATGTTTGGTTCATCAAATTTTGCTGACATGATCATTTTATTTAGTGTTTCATAGAGCTGTTCTGCAGTGTCCTTGAGTGTTTTCAGATAAATATCGTTCTTCTCTTTCTCAGATAGCAGAAAGTAACCATTGAGAGCACGAAGTGGAGTTATAAGCGATTTAGAAAAACGTTCAATGAACTGTGACATATTTTGATTTTTATGAAAAAGCTCCGAATTTTCAAGCTTATAACGTTCCAGCAAATTCTGTTGGGCTCTAAGTGATTCAAATGCCTCTCTGGCATCATACTGAAACTCTAGAACACCGGTATAGTCACCACGGACAACGGGCATCTGATATACCTCTTTGAAACTGTCCTCCTTCTGTATGCGATGAATGCCTATCTTATTGTCTTCAATGACTTGCTGTAGTCTACAACCTTCACAGACGTCATTAAATCCAAAAAATATTTGATAACATTTTTGATTGGCAATATTTTGGTGTGTCTCAAGACAAAAACGATTTGCCCAGTAAATGCTATAATCGGATTTGATCCAATACACTGGCGCTTCTATTTCATCAAGAAGATTATGGACACCAAGTTGATACCCTTTTTCAACCATCTTAGCTTTTTCGAATGATTTGTTGAGTTGCTCGATTTCATGAATTAATGATTCTCTCGAGAGTCTGCTATAATCCATAGACACTCCTTCCAACCGTTATTTGATTCAATTATATCATTTAATTCACTTTTCAACACCTCGTTTTAACAGTTCCATCTGCCCGGATTCCCGATGTGAGACAATATTTTCTATCGTCTTTCTCTTTCCCTCTACCAATACATAAACCGGTACATCGGAATCCATTAGATAATTGTCGTATAAACCCTTTACTGTTACTTCACCTAGATCCCTTAATACAAGCGTCGAATCCACCAATACCACATTGACGGGTTCTCCAGTAGCCAGTGTCCAACAAAGAGCTTCTTCTGGAGCGAGCTTTATGGCGGTAATCGCATTGCCAGTTTCCGGTAACCCATAAGCGTTTTCTTTTAAACTCCCGCTAGTAATGATCGAATGACTTTCCATACCGATAAGAACTGTTTTACCTGTGACATCCTCAGGTTTGCTCACATATCCATCGCTCCACAATGTTTTATCAATTTCCTTAACGGTCAAATCCGACTTTTTAATGGTGCTACCCGCTTCTATACTCTTGGTCAAGGTAACTACTGGCTGTGTATCGTTTTTTTTCTCATTTTGAATCCAGTTGACCTCTATAACAGTCAAAACGAGTCCGAGCACCAAAACAGCTCCAACTGTAATTAATCTTTTCAATATACCCTCCTAAAAATCCATTGGCAGTTCATACTGAAACTCTACTTGCATCTCCTTTGACAGCTCCGGATATCGCATCAATTGACTCGTATAAATATAGGTGTATCTTATGTTAAGAGCAGGAATTCCTTCATCGGGATTCCAGTTCACTTCTATATTTTCTGGTGTGATCTCGCAAGTGAGATGATCAAGTTTCCTTCTAAGTAGAATTTCATAACTATCCCTTAAAGTGCTACGCCAACCGAATGCCCCCTCACTGAGTGACTCTGGTGACAAATCGAGTACCAAATCGATTGCTGCAAGTTCCGACGCCAAAACCACTTTTTGATTTAAAACATCAAATGCTTTCATTTCCAGTGCCATCGCCTGTAGCGGAAAAATTACAAATATGACTAAAAAGAATATGGTGATCACAAGACCTATGGATGTAGAACCTCTTTGACAATCAATTGACGACACGTCTTGCATAAACCTCTGACTCGAATCGGAATGACATTGATTTATCTTCCCTCTTGAATAGTGCTGTAATCCCCTTAACAACATACTGTCCTTCCACTTTGATTTCAATTGTTTCATTTCTTTTGACTTCATTGATATTTTTAGCGGTGATTATGATGTTTTCCACTCCAAGACTTGTGATTCGGTCTTTTAACATATTACTCTTTTCAGTGGAGAGTCCATTTTCGGATTCAGCAAGCAGGACATAAGTTCTACATAGATTCTCAAATTGCTGTTTCACATAAAGGGGCATCAAAAAATCGAAGAACACCAGACATATTGAAATCACTATGATTATTACTATCCCCGCCACAATGACCTGATCAATTCCCATGATCAGTTCGGGAACAACTGGGAACTGATGGCATTCGCCCACCAATTTTGCATATCAGTCATGATTTGTGTTGCAAAAGTCTGTATTCCTGGTATCAATATAAACGCCGCCACAATAAGTCCGATGGCAACACCGATGATTGCGCTCATTCCAAACTCCCCTCTTTCAGATTGCAGGAATTCCTTGATCTTTAATCTCATTTTCTCCATTATTTTCTCCTTGTAATAGTTTTATATAAATATTTTTTTCGCAGAGTAGAACATTTGATGTAGGATTGGAAACAAAAGCATACATGTGGTCACTGCTGTAAAAGTGATAACTGCAGCAAGATAAAGTTGTCTTACTTTGTCAGTTTCTGCCCTGATCCCTGACAAATATTTCTGAAAGAGCATGTGATCGAGCCTCATAAAGGCGTCAGAGGACAAACCTGTACCAGACATACTTTGAAGGATTCCAACAAAAATTTGACCTTCATCAAAATCCAATTGATTTTTAAGTCCCTCAAGACTCTGTTTGATATCATGACGTTGTGTTAGAATCACTGAAAACTTCAGCAGCTCAGCCTTCAATGCTCTTGAATGCACAATTTTATATAGAGACTTATAGATGTCTTCCGGTCTGGACCCTGCTGATACTTGAATAGTTATGTACTTGTATAGTCTATAAAAATTCTTTGAAAGCTCAGTGCTTTGTTTTCGCTTCGACTTGATTCCTATGACTTTTGAGGACAGCTTTTGAGGACGTTCAAACTGAAGAGGCATGATGCGGTTCATTTGCCACTGTTTGTTTAGACCATCTAGAATCAACGCAATCAGCACCACATTGACAAGTCCAACTATGATTTGCATATTCCCTCCTATACTCGTTTTCTGGATGCAATGATCACTATGCCGAGTCCTATCCCCATTGAAAGAACAAGCATGAAACTCAATACCTGGCCCAGTGCTGTACTCATGTAAAACGTGACAATATAATCGTGGGTTTTAATGATTCTCATCGCTGTAAGCACAACAAGCACAAAGCTGAACAAAGTGAGATTTCGATCATGCTGTAATTCAATTTTTCTTTTATTGAGTTCAATCTGAATGGCTGTATACTCATTCTCAAGTGCTTTCAGAAGTTCAATCACATCTCCTTGTCTGAGGTGCACTTGCTCGAGGTTAAGGTATATATACCTTAGGTAATCATGATGTGTGGAATCCAAAAGCATCTTAAAGGCGACTTCCGATGATACCCCGGCTCTGATTGCAGTATTGAACACTTTAAGCCCTTTACGGATATAGACGTTAGTGATGGAGCGTTCCACTTCAAGGAGTGCGTTAATAAGATCTTCGTTTTGAATCAAACAAGCATTGGCTTTGGATAGAAAGGTAAACAGCGTTCTATCGATATTGTTGTCAATCCATTCGAGTCGCCATTCCAGTAGTACTGCCGGCATACACATGGCCATGATCCAAAACAAGATTTTCAATCCCAGTGGCAAGTTGATGAAATAAAGCCCCGCCATTATTATGATTGCCCAGCACCCCCAAAGTTTTAATAACCTGCCTTGACCCAGCCATTCTTCTAAAAAAGTTTGCACTGAGTAGCGCCTAATAAGTTTATAAATCCAAGCCCCATGAGCAATGAAACTCTGATGATGCACCTGCAAAGGTCTTTTGGTAATCAAAAGCGTCTTTTTAAACTTATGGTCTTTCCCCAGAAGAAAAAGTACTGCAAGTGAGTTGATGATCAAAACAAGGTACATCGTCATCCTCCCTTTCCATAGAGGACTTCATACTCGTAGGCTTTTCTGTGCTTATCATAATCCTTGACGTTTATGATTTCATGTACAGAAAAATCTCTCAGATATATGATAATTTCCATGCTGTTTGCCAAAATATTTTTAAGTGCTGCTTCTTCAATACGTGTCTCATTCTCCATTAGCATGAGCAATCGTTCCAATGCGTCAAAACTCGATTGAGCATGCAAAGTGCCAAGTATTCGATGATCCGTGTACCCTGCTTTGACAAATGGCCATGCTTCTGAACCGGTTATTTCTCCAATACAATAAGCATCCAGTGACATGGTTAGCCCTTCCTTTATAAGTGACTCCAGACTACCAGAACCCCGCTTGTTTCTCCTTTTTTCGATATGCTGAACTATGGTGTTTTTCCTTTGTGGATAAAGTTCCGTATCGGACTCGCATATCAACATTCGCTCATACTTATCCCCGGTTTCAATGAGCGTTCTAAGCAAAGTCGTTTTACCGGACGCGCCTTTCCCGCAGACCAGTATATTTTTACCAGACCTATTCACTTCCTCAATAATTTTCCTGGACTGCTCATCCAAAAAATTCAATTGCTCCAATGTTTCATATTTATAAGCTCGATGTCTATGTTTTCTAATGTTCAGTGACGTTCCTGTAGCGTTTCTTGGTGGTATGCTCACATTGATTCTAAGTCGGTTGTTCTTGTCACTTACCCTGCAGTGCGCATCCACTGCGTTGATCACACCTCCGTGGCGAATAATCAACAATCTGCAGAACTGTTCAAAGGATTCCTCACAGGAAAAAGTCTCATTGATATGCTCAAAGCAGCCGAACCGTTTGATAAGTATAAAATCAAATCTTGGAATATCAATGTCGCTCACATCCGGATCCAGAATGAAACTTTGCAGCAATCCATAGCCGTATATGGTGTCAAAGATCTCTTTCTTGATCTGCTCCGCTTTAAACAATCCCTTTTGCTGGTCTACTTTCTTTTCGATTTCTTTTTTCAAGTACGAAGGGGCTACTTTTCCATCTTCAATGTCCGCTATGAGCGCCGCGTATTCATAAACGATCTCGTCCAAAAGTATGCTCGCCCACTTGGACGTCTTCTGATAAGAGGAAGTGTCATAATCCACCATCGGCTCGTGAATGCTGCTGACTAATCCCATCGCTCACACCTCTCTTCCACTTTCTTAAGAATTGACAATGTCCTTTTTGTGCGTTTCCTACTTTTTCCTTCTAGTCTTCCAACATACATTTTTCCAAAAATGCCTTTCATAAGGTTGTCGCTTATCCCAGAATTGTGATTGCCATTTACATACAGTAAACTCAGAAATTTTATATCTGAAATGTTCTGTTTTGACTTGAGTATTTCGATGATATTGTTGCAATAACGAATATTGACTTCTGAATTCTCGCATATGAATATATTGATTTTGCTATGATGCAGCCCTAGCAGTGTCAGACTGTCATAAGGCATCTGAGAAGCACTGAGAATGATCAGATCATAATGCATTTTAAGTTTATCAAGCAAAACTTTGAACTCTATAGTGTCATAATGCTCATAATTGTATAAGTTATAATTTCCGAGCATCACATCCAGCCTCGGATTGATGCGGTGCACCATCTTTTTCAAATTGCTGTCAAAATCAGCGTTTTTGGCAATGGCATCTAGTCCGATGTTAATGCCTGTATTATCAATGCCCTTCAAGTGACTATCAATCCTGGTCTGAATATTTTGAATGTTGAAATGTACATCCATGGATGGGATAAGCAGATTTCCATCCAAAAGTAGAACCTTCATCTTTCCATATGTGGAGAATACTTTTGCAATTTCAGCCGCTGCTTCACCTGAACCAAGAATAGTCAATTGTCCTCTGATTTCCAGTTCATTAGTGACCCTTTCTTTATTGAATTTCTTGAACAAGTTCTCCCTAGTCTTCCCCTCCGTACGTTCACCCGAGAGCTTTTCCAAATAGTGCTTTTCTTCATCCGTTAGCACTTGAGTCGTTTCAATGCTCTTTTTATAATTACTTCTGATTCGGTCTTTTAACTCTTTTTCCGCATTTTTTATGATAGCTTCCAAATCACCAGCATTATCGACTACCACTACTGCGAAACCTTCTGAGCGGATCCCTTCAAATTTGATGATTTTTAGAAATATCAATTCCGAAATAATTTTCTGTTCCTTATGGGTAGGTTGGGAAATAATGATCAAGACATGAGGAGTATCTAATAAATCTTCCTGTTTGAGTCTGTGAATGTTATGTAGTGTTTCGATGTCAGGAGTCAAGGATCTTAATTCTAGTAGTATGTCGTTTTGTTCTGGACGGGCATAAGCAATAATCTTCAAGACAGTTCTCCTTTTCCAAAATATGTCAATAGTGTATCATTAATGTAAATATATGTAAATAGAAAATGTAAAAAAAAGGAAGCCCATTAGGCTCCCTTCATTATTTGGTTACTACATTATTTATTTTTTTCTTTTAAGAAATGCGCCTGCTGCTGTGATCAAACCGCCAAGACCAACGAATAATTCAGCTGGTAATTGACCTGTTTGTGGCAATCCGCTTCCTTCTGGAATAGCTTCATTTGGAAGATCAAGTATGATTAATTCTTCTTTCGGCTCTTTTTCATCTTTTGGTTCTTTTTCTTTTTCTTCTACGATTGCTGGACCACCTGGAGTTTCTTCTTCTTCTCCAAGATCAACAATAGTAAGTGGTTCGTTTACTTGAGGACTTGGTGCTGGGATTTGTCTTTCTGGTAATTCTACAATTTCCTCATCATCGTCATCATTGTTATCAACAGTAGGGACTTGTACTCTAGAAAATTTAGCTGTAATGTTTTTATTACCATCCATTGTTACATTTAAAGGATTTGTTGATCCATTTGCATCTCCTGACCAATCAGCGAATGTCCATCCTGATGCGGGTGTTGCTGTAATAGTAACAGTTGTTCCGTCATCATATGTTCCACTTGCTGGGGTGACTGTTCCTTGACCAGCTGTACCAACTGTCAATGTAAATGTATCCTTTTCATCTGGAATTACTATTTCTTCAAATGTAGCTGTAATGCTTTTTTTATCATTCATTGTTACTATTAATGGATTTGTTGATCCACTTGCATCTCCTGACCAACCTGTGAATTCCCATCCCGATTCCGGTGTTGCTGTTACGGTTACAGATGTTCCTTCATCGTAAGTGCCATTTTCGGGTGATACTGTTCCTTCTCCTGCTGTACCGACGGTCAACGA
>JAIOSU010000315.1 GCA_021107455.1 Clostridiales bacterium
AACTTCAAAGATCTTCTCTTCGACATCATCACAAAGATCGAGTTTGCTAAGTAGGATCACCGGTGCTGCCCCGCTATCGAGACAAAGAGTCAGATATCGCTCAATTCTTTTGGGATTGAAATTCTTGTCCAGTCCCGTGACTATGAATACGGTATCAATGTTGCTGGCTAAGATTTGTTCTTGTGTGGTTCCACCTGAAACCACACCGTTTATTATTTTTCTTCCACCATCTATCTTCTGGCGTCTTGCAAAAGCACTTTTCCTATCCAATAATCTATAAATGATATGTTGGTCCATTTTCAGGTTCACCATGACCCAATCACCGACGGCAGGATATTCCACATTGGTACTTGATTCATGAAGATATTTTCCTGAAAGTGATGCATCGAATTGGCCAGCTTCTGTCAATATTTGAAAATGGCCTCTATTTTTGTTTATAACACGCGCCGGGAATCCTTCATCATCAGATTTTAACTGATTTTCAAAAAAAGCATTCCATCCCAGTGCATTTAAATTGTATTTCGTCATTGTTCCTCCTCAAAATATGCGGGATAAATTCTATCCCGGTAGATTCAATTAAAAACACGATAACCTAATCGTGTACATCAAAGAAAGGTTATTCAATTTTCAGTTATTCAGTTTTTATAGTTCCCCTTGTCCATTAAAATTTGTGCCATAATACTACACATCCTTTCTTACTTATATTTGAGGTTTTGTCCAAATTAATTATAAACCAAGCTTTCTGAATTGTCAAATTATTAATTCTTTATAAACGATTTATAGCATTTCAGGCAATCGCCTTGATAGGTGGTGTTTCTCTGATGTATGATTGTAATAACGCAATATTAATATAGGAGGCAATATGAAATTACCCGAACTTAAAATTGGGGATTTAACAATAAAATACCCTATCATACTTGGAGCCATGGGAGTTGGTGTGACACGCTCAGGTCTTGCATCCGCCATTACCAATCAGGGGGGACTTGGTGTGATCTCAGGAGTCAATCTCGGATTCAAGGAACCTGATTTTCTTTCCAATCGTCTCGAAGCCAACCTGAGAGCCATGAGAAGAGAAATTCAAAAAGCAAAAGCATTATCAGGCGGTGGTCACATCGGAATCAACTTCATGGTTGCTATGAACTCTTATGCTGAACACGTGAAAGAAGCCGTCAAAGAAGGCATAGACTTTATAGTGTCAGGTGCCGGCATACCAACAGAACTGCCTGGACTCGTAAAAGGTTCAACGACAAAAATTGCCCCCATTGTATCCTCTTCAAAAGCTGCAGCACTGATAGCCAAGCTCTGGGATAGAAACTATGCGGTTGCACCTGACGCCATAGTGCTTGAAGGTATTGAAGCAGGAGGCCACCTCGGTTTCAGCAAAGAGGATATACTCGAAAAGAAATACGACGTCCTTGCTACTATTGAGCAAATCAAAAAAGTGATTCTTCCTTATGAGGAAAAATACAATAAAAAAATACCACTGATCGTAGCTGGTGGCATCTTCGATGGCAAGGACATCGCAAAGGTGATCGCAGCAGGTGCGGATGGGGTTCAAATGGCCACACGTTTTGTGGCGACTCCAGAATGTGACGCTGAAGACTCATTCAAAAGAGCTTACATTGCAGCAAAGGAAGAGGATGTCAAAATCATCATCAGCCCAGTTGGAATGCCAGGCAGAGCTATTCAAAATCCATTATTGAACAAACTGGACGTTGGTGACAAACCACCGATCAAGGTTTGCGTGAACTGTCTTAAAACCTGTGATGTCAGAACGACGCCATACTGCATCTCACAAGCACTGGTTCATGCTGTGGAAGGCAATGTGGAGGATGGACTTATTTTCGCTGGTTCAAATGTGTATAAAGTTAAAGGGATGCAAACTGTACCTGAGATTTTTGAGGAACTGATTGCTGAGGTAGAAGCGATTTAAGGGCAGGGAATGCAGGAAGTTCAGGAAGAGCAGGTAGTGCAGGAAAAGAAAATAACACGCATACGTTTTTACATTTTTTAATATTTAACTGAGACGCTAATAAGTTTCCTTCGAGGCTAGTATAGTTTCGCTTCGCGAGAACTATACCTACGCCCAATATTTCGTTTCACAAAATATTGTAACTACGCGAAAAATAAGAGCATGCCTACGCACGCTCTTATTTTTTATCTTTTTTTTATTACAATATCATATGGTTTCAACTTATGACCATTATGTTCAACGCTCGTTCCATTGTGATTGAGAAGAATTTCAAAGGTGTCTTCATCAGAGTTTCTGATTACGCGTTCAACACCTTTAGGGGTCAAGTTTGGACTTATGCCTTGATCAGCAATAATTTCCTTAATGATCTCATGCATTCCATTTTCAGAAAGACCGCATCCTACATAATAGACTTTTCCGAGTCCAACTTTGTTTGAGACGACAGCTGCATAATTTCCATAGAACTCATCATCGTATTTCAGCAAAGGCATCGCATCTATTGGTTCAATCAGATCACGCCACACGCCACACGTTTTCTGGGTATGATTCGTATTCCAGTAACTGATGAGCGGTTTGACCACACCATGACCTAGCGACTCATAACTTATGATTTCAGCCCCTATTAGCGATTTGATCGGACTCTCTCCAAAATAGAGATTGTTATCCCTATCTTTGATGCCACTTCTGAATCCTAAAACCACCGTACCTCCATTTGAGGCGAAAACCCTCAATCTTTCGATGGTTTCCTGATCCATAATCTGCATCATTGGCACCATCAATACTTTATACTGTTGAAAAGATTTTTTTAGATCGATGACGTCCGTCATGATATTCAGATCATGATAAGGCGCATAAAATCTCAAGATTTCGTCCGTATAATTGAAAGCATGACTCTGTGGTTGATTGTGCCATGACCATCTGTTGTCATAATCGTAAAGTATCGCAACATCTGGTTGAATCTCGGAAGTATAAATGGTTTCAAGCTCCTTCACATCACTGAAAAATGTTTGAGCCTCTGTATATTTCTCATTGATCTGATCATCTGCGTCCAGAATTCCCTGACAGAACTGTTCCGCTCCCTTTGTCATGCCTCTCCACCTGAAATAGAGAAGGGATTCACAGCCTCTTGCCATCGCTTGATGAGACCACAGTTTCGCTTCTCCAGGTCTTGGCAGGTAACCGATCACTGTATGACCTTGTGCACCCATGAGTTCTTCCACGATCCAGAAATTTTGTTTTTTGAGTCCTCTAATATAGTCATGTGTCATTGCAATATGAGCTGGTGATAATGGTTTTTCCAGACCACCCCACACAGGATAGTTGTCATAGGACACCACGTCCAAATATGAAGCCAGAACGTTCTGATCATAAGCTCTGTCAAAAAATCCACCAAACAGGTTATGTGTAACCTTTTGATGTGGCATTTTGTAGTTTCTCACAATATCAATTTGAAGCTTAGCATAATTATTGATGGATTCAGATCTGAATCTTGCCCAATCGAGTTGAAGCGAAGGATTATGGGTGGTTATAGTGGGGAGTGGCGCTGGAATTTCACCAAAATCATTGTATGTCTGTCCCCAAAATATGGTTCCATAGCGACTATTGAGCTGCTCGATAGTTTTGTATTTTGTGTTCAAATATCTTCTGAAATCTCTCACACAGATGTCACAGTGACATTGATCTGAACCTTCGTGTCCCAGTTCATTGTCGATTTGCCATGCAATGATACCTTCCTCATTTGCATAGTGCTTCATGAGTGCTGATACAATTTTCTCCGTTTTATCTTTATAAACATCCGAATTGTAGCAGTACTGTCTTCTTCCTCCAAATGATCTTTGATGTCCATATTCATCTTTTGAAAGGATCTCAGGGTATTTGCTCGCAAGCCAAGCCGGAAATGTTGCAGTCGGTGTTCCAAAAATGATCTGAAGACCATGCGACTTGATGCGTTCGATGGCCCTATCAAAAAAGGAAAAATCATACTCCCCTTCTCTCGGCTCCATCATATGCCACGCAAACTCACCGATTCTGACAGTATTTGCACCTAATTCCACAATTCTTTTCAAATCATCTTCCATTTTGGATTCCGGCCAGTGCTCAGGATAATAATCCACACCAAATAACATATTGTCACCTCATTAATTATATTAAATATGGGCACGAATCTCTTCGTGCCCAGTTTAGTTCATTATTTTCTTTTGATGTACTTTCTGTTGTCAATTGCAACAGCAGTGATGATAATCAAACCTTTGATGATGAACTGCAAGTATGGGTTGACACCAATAAATGAAAGTCCATAAGCGATGACCTGGAAAATGAGTACGCCAGTAACGATACCCGCAATACTACCTATACCACCTGAGAAGGAAAGACCACCCACGATACAAGCTGCGATGGCATCCAGTTCATACATGTTACCTGTATTGTTCGTTGCAGACCCTATACGAGCCGCTTCAAGCGAACCACCAAGACCATATAGCAAACCTGCGAGTACATAAATCATAATCAACATTTTGCTGACATTTACCCCAGAAACTGCAGCAGCTTCTGAGTTACCACCAACTGCAAACAAGTTCTTACCGAATCTTGTTTTGTTCCAGAGGAACCACATAAACACCACTGCGGCAATGGCATAGAGTACCAGATATGGAATCAGTACTTCACCAAACTGGAAATATCCCTGCGCCACATTGGCAAATCTAGGATCAAGCCCACCAATCGGTTGAGCACCATATGGAGGTCTATCATAATAAATCGAGTTGACACCGTAAACAATAACCATCATACCAAGTGTTGCAATAAATGGATCGACTTTGAATTTGGCTACGACTATACCATTTAAAAAACTGAATGACGCAGTAACAAGCATAACCAGTAAGATTGGAACAAAAACTGGCAAAACAGGCAAATCGGGATACATTCTATACGCATAATCCGCACCTTGTAAAAGTGACGCGGATATAACTGCTGCGATACCGACTTGACGGCCAAGTGAAAGGTCGGTTCCTTTAGCGACGATAATCGTACCGACACCAAGCGCGAAAATTGTTCTAGTTGAGGCTTGTGTCAATATATTGGTAAAGTTTTTAAGTGAAACAAATCTTGGATCTATTATGATGATTACAAACATGAGTACAAATAATACTAGAAAGATGGCATTATCCATCGCAAATTGTAATACATCTTTTCGAGTGACCTTGGATAGATCAAATCGCTTCTTCCCATTTTTAGTTGCATTTTCAGACATTAATCCATCTCCCCACTATAAATATTTCGCAGACAATCTCAAAATTTCTTCTTGAGTTGTCTCACTTGTATTGACGATGCCCGCCATTCGACCGTTACTCATTACCAAAATCCTATCTGTGATACCTAGGAGTTCCGGCATTTCCGAGGATACCATAATGATGCCTTTGCCCCTATCTGCAAGATCAATCATCAACTGGTAAATATCGTATTTGGCTCCAACGTCAATACCTCGTGTCGGTTCATCCATTAAAAACACCTCAGGTTCAGTAAGCAGCCATCTTCCGATAATTACTTTCTGTTGATTGCCTCCGGATAATGACATGATTCTTGTTTTCATACTTGGTGTCTTGACACTCATACTATCGATGACCCAGTTTGTATCTTTTTTGATTTTGACATCATCGAGCAGTTTGGTTTTTTTCACATATCGGTCTATATTGGCAATAATTGAATTGAACGATATATTCTGATTTGGAAAAATTCCCGTTGCACGTCTTTCCTCTGTAACAAGAGCAAATCCATTTTTTATGGCATCTTGAGGATTTTTGAAATGCATTTCTTTGCCGTGTAGTTCTATTTTTCCGTGAGCATGACGCTCAGCAAATATAGCTTCTACAAGATCAGTTCTTTTTGCGCCGACAAGTCCTGCTATTCCAAGAATTTCACCTTTTTTCAAATCAAACGACACATCTTTTATGGAAGGTTGATGGACTGCAGTGAGGTTTTCAACCTTGAGTATAATATCTTGTGGTTTGTTGGTTTTTGGTGGAAATCGATTGGTCAGGTCACGACCGACCATCAGCGAGATGATTTCATCCGTCGTAATTGAGTCTATTGGTTTTGTAGCAATCCATTTGCCGTCACGCATTACCGTGACATCATCACATATTTGCTCGATTTCTTCCATTTTATGCGAGATGTAAATGACTGATACATCTTTTTTCTTTAAAGCTCTTATAATTTTAAATAGATGACCGACTTCTTTCTCTGTAAGGGAAGATGTAGGTTCGTCCATAACGATTAATTTGGAGTTGTATGATACCGCTTTTGCGATTTCAACCATTTGACTCTCTGAAACTTGAAGTTCCTTGACTTTTTGTCTAGGATTGAGATTGATATCCAAATCCTTGAAAATCGCCAGAGT
>JAIOSU010000157.1 GCA_021107455.1 Clostridiales bacterium
GGTTTATACAGCATAATTATTCTACTGTCGATTGGAGCTTCAATTGTCATTTATACAAAAATAAGACGTACAGAAAGAAGAATAAGCAGTTTGCCTAGTGAGTATGTAAAAGTTTATGTGGATGCACAAGAGCTGATCGGGTTGAGTTCAATGAATCGAATTATGAAAAAAGAGATTGCAGCAATGATTCTTGAAATATTTGAACATGCATCTCAAGAGAATAGAGACGTAGATGAAGTGATAGATGGTAATTTGGATGAGTATATGGAAGAATTTTTGAACGCATCTGGTGGTGAACCAACCGCATTGTACTGGTTTTCATACAGTTCGCTACTTTTCACAGGATACTTGTTGTTCATAAAATTATATAAAGTCATACGTTTGGGTGGATTCAATTTGAATGGCTTTGAAACAGAGACACTTGATCTTGGAATTACAATAACATATGCAATAATTTCATTTGTTTTCTTCCCTTTGCTTATGATTACATTAAAAAAAGTAGCAAAAGAGCAGTGGACAGGCATAAAAAGTATGATGGCATTATTGCCATTTATCATTCCTGTAGGTTTATTGGTTTTACTTATGAATGGCAATGAAACATTTCGTGAGTTTGTGGATCAGCCATTTCCAATTTTCAATAGTATCTATACTTTTATACTTGGAATTGTTGTATTCATTGGATTCGGTTTTCTCATGAAATATGCTCAAAAGAAACAATTGAGATAATTTTAAGACAAAGGACTTTTCCGAGTTAGATTGGAAAAGTTCTTACCTTTTATGATTCAAAGCGTGTTATTTGGAGTAGATTATATTGGTTGAGAAACACAAATTGAGTTATCTCGAAAATGAAACTTGAAATTATGTGTATTTCATTTATAATAAAATTTGACTTATTATAATATAACTATGGAGGAAGCATGTTAAAAGTTAGAACTTCTGGTGTGTGCGCCAAAGAAATTCATTATGAAGTAGAAAACGGCATCATCAAACACGTTGAATTTGTTGGCGGATGTCCTGGTAATGCAATCGGTTTGAGCAATATGCTCACGGGACAACTCGTTGCAGAAGTTGTTGAAAAACTTAAAGATGTCAAATGTGGTAGTAAGAACACATCGTGTCCATCACAACTTGCACTGGCACTTCAGGTGCATTTATAAGGATAGGCATACTGTTTGACCATAAGAAACGCTGGAGTAATTTTAATCGCTTCAGCGTTTTTTTCAACATTGAGTCTGTTTTTCACTTGAGAATATCATATGAGGCTGGAATCTGAAAACACACTAAAAAACGAATATATGAAGAAAATTCGAACTAAAAAGTCTACCGGATAATACTTTGAGTCGTTTGTTTTTTTATTGGTATACACTATATAAGATAAGTTATTTTAAAAAGGTATACAAATAAACGCTTGAAAGGAGTGTGAAATGAGCCCCAAAATTAACAATGATGAAAATGAAACAACGATTAAAAGCGCTTCATCTGCTAACAAAATTCGTCATGGGAAGAAACATAGTATTCTGTTCTTAATAGGATTTACAATAATTATTGCAACTGCATTTTTTATCAAGATTTTATCAGAGGACGAAAATGATTATTCAAGCAGATTAGAAAATGCCAATGACCAAAATGAAACACAAACAAATGATGCTATTGAGTTTACAGAATGGCAGACATTTGATGGAGTACCAATTGGGACCTATGCGGGTGGTTTCGTTTCATGTAACGATGCGCTCTACAGTATTGGAGGGAGTTCAAGTACTCGGTTCTTGCTAAACAACTATCAATATGATCCCGCCACAAAAGAATGGATAAAAAAGGCATCCATGAAGTCCTCGCATAAGAATGGGGCTTACGTGTCAACCAATGGTAAGATTCATGTAATTGCAGGGGATCCTTTTTCAAATGTCCATGAAGTCTATGACCCGGTTGAGGATCAGTGGTCACTACTGGCCCCGATTCCAACGAATGTTCAGCATGTAATGGGCGTTGTTGTCAATGAAAAAATATATGTAATGGGGGGCCTTGAAAGCTGGAGTACTGTATCAAACAAAAATCAAGTGTATGATATTGAATCGGACTCTTGGGTCGAGATGGCTCCTATGCCAACAGGTAAGCACGGTTATTCTTCTGTTTTACATAATGAAAAAATCTATGTTTTTGGGACTCTAGCTTACGATTCTATAGGTAAAGATGGCGTTTTCGGTTCAAATTCTTCGATTGAAGTATATGACACAACGACTGACACATGGGAAATCATAGGCAATATGCCTACGCTTTTATATTTGGGCGCTGTAGTTGTCTATGATGATGTCGTCATTATAATTGGTGGATTCAGAGATGAAGATGTACCTGTGGCACTTGTAGACGTTTTTTCTTTGAAGTCATACACCTGGAGAAAAGGATTATCTATACCCACGCCATTTGTGGGAATGGGCGCGGTTGAATACAATGGTCAATTGTATGTTGCTGGTGGTGCGGACTCATTAAGAGATTGGTCGACCAATGATAAATTGTTTCAGATTCCAATAAAAGAACTGTTGGAAAAAACGGATTAATAGAAAAATGTGACCGATCATTATAAGCAATGACCGGTCACATTTTTGTCCTATTTTGATATGTTCAAAATATTGTCAGAAATTTTTACAGAATCGGGATTGCTAAAAAGCAAATTGAACAATTCTGCGGGGACATAAGTTCTACCATCAACGAGCAGCGGCGATGAACCCAGTTGTTGTGGTTCAATTAACCCCAGTGCAGAAACACTTTCACTGTAATAATGATTGTAACCCAATTGAACGGAGGACTTGATTGTACCATCAGTCATTTCAGCTGTGCTTTTGCTAGCATCCCATGTCACCTCGAAACCAAGTGCCTCAGCAACTGCTCTCAATGGGACCATAAGGGATCCATTTCGTACAATTGTTCTAGCATCAGGAAGAAGTTTATCATCAGCCAGTACCGTATGGATTATTAAGTTGTTCAGTTTATCAAAATCAAAGGAATAATCATTTTTTTTAATAATGGCAAATAGGGTTTCCATCTCATATGCTTTCTCATTTTGATTCCAATGTTCTTTATTGCTTAACTCCGCATCACTGATGAGTCCAAGCTCTTTTGCTTTAATCATGTAGGGTACTGCATAGTGTGTGTCCATAATGATAGGTTTTTCACCATCGAGTTGAACAATGATTTCTCTAATCAATTCAGCAAAGGTTATATTTTCTTCAACAGTCGGCAATACAACTGCCTTAAGTGCTGTTGCTTGAGCGGGAAGACTTGGCATTATAATATCAAACCAAGCTAGTACACGATTCCCTTTATAAATATCGCTGTAACGCAAGATATTTTTTGTCAAATACGGTGTTACATTGGTTTCGCTTGTAAAATGAATAATGTATTCTCCATCTTTGCTTGATGCGCTCACAGTGTTTTCTTTTTCAGTAACTTGTTCAACATCAATTAAAGTAGCAATGCTTTCGTTTTCTTTGACATTAGTCAAAATGACAAGTGCAGCTGTTTGAGGTGGTAAACTTCTTGTAGATGCAAGAGAATGGTAAACGTAAATCTCATCATCTTTTTGAAGGTCTTTTAGATCAGAAGCTACTCCAGTTTGATTGTCTACGAAATATGTTTCTTTTGATACATTCAAGACATAAGTTTGAGATTGCTCAGAAGAGTTGTATTTGATTGAAACTACGATTTGATTTTCAAGGACCTCCAATACTGTAGCGAAAGCGCCAGTGAAGTCATTTTGAGCAATTGGAACAGAAGTGCTGGTATGGATCGGAATGTTTCTAGGTAGTGCTGAAATACTTTCAGTAGATGCCATTGAAATGGCAGGAGTATATGCAGTTATTCCTATTGCAATAGAGAGCATAATAGATAATTTTCTTTGTGT
This sequence comes from Clostridiales bacterium, assembly GCA_021107455.1. GTDB lineage: Bacteria > Bacillota > Clostridia > Peptostreptococcales > Acidaminobacteraceae > Fusibacter_D. The sequence continues at coordinate 3,899 of JAIOSU010000157.1, forward strand.
ATTTTTCATTTTTATATCTCCTCATAATTTAAATCTAATTTTTCAGTTTCTCTTACTAAGACGTATGACTCTATTATAAAGTTCCCATAATACTTACGTTCTAGTATTATATATTTATATATGTGGGTATATGATAATTATTCAAGGTGTGGTAATGAAATCTAAAATAAGTTAGTGCGATTGAACACTCTCACCACTTAAAGCATAGCTTTTGAAGTGGGAGATTCCTGTTTCATTGTCTTGTGCCTCATTTGGTAGCAAGGTCTTATTTAGGACTCCGCAGGCTTAATATCGGGCAGTCCCAGTACCCTAATTTTCGGCAACAGGCTTAAGACGCTACTCTTAGACCCTCTGCCTTAATATTTTTGGCTGCATTTACATCCCTGTCATGGAATTCACCACAGATGGGACATTCCCATGTCCTGATGTGCAGCTTCTTCAAGTTTATATTTTGATAGCCACAGCTGGAACATAGCTGACTACTCGGGAAAAAGGGATTGATTTTGATATATTTTCTATCATGCCAAAGGGACTTGTACTCGAGCATATCAAGGAATATACCCCTGGATGCATCTGCTATGGATTTGGATAACCTTCTGTTCTTAATCATGTTTCCTGGCTTAAGTCCTTCTACAACAATAGTTTGGTTTTCAGCTA
>JAIOSU010000189.1 GCA_021107455.1 Clostridiales bacterium
CGTTCATTTTGCTTCTGTGCTTCTACGTTTGTGGCATCCACAACGATTTTTTTGATTTCTCCAAGTTCTCTGACTGTTGCAATTTCGTCTTCTTTGACGATATAAAAGGAATTGCTGAGCAATATACCTATGAGGATGACAACAAATAAAAGTCCTACAAAGCGCATATTCTTTTTGATTTCTGTTTTTGCATGGGTATAGTTTTGCTCAAAAGCTTCTTTGGCTTCTTGTCTGTTTTCGCCTTGATTGATGTTCATATTATTGACCTCCTTTGATGTCGAGTGGCAAGAACTTAAGGACATCATCACCATTTAAGTCAATAATGTACTTTTCCTTGGCGACGGAAAGGATTTTTTCCATGGTTTCGATGTAAAGTCTGGTTTTAGTAACATCCTGTGAAAGGACATATTTTTCGTAAACTTGATTGAAGTTGACAACATCACCTTTCGCTTGGGCGACTTTCTCAGCCTTGTAGGATTCAGCTTGCTGAATCATCTGATAAGCTTCTGCTCTTGCTTTTGGTAACATTTCATTTGAATATTTTTCCGCTTGTGATCTGTAAGAGTCTTTTTCATTGCTTGCAATGTTAACATCATCGTATGCGTACTGAACATCTTCTGGTAATAAAACGTCTGTTAATCGAACTTCAGCAATTGAGATACCAAGATCATATGCTGAAAGTTTTCTCGAAAGGTCAGGGATGATCTCTTTTGCGATACTGTCTTTGTTGATCAATGCATTATCGAGATCTTGATTCTGAATATTGCTTCTGAGTACACTTTCAAATGCGAGACGAATCGTACCTTCCTGATCATCTACATTATAGATGTACGCTGCAGGGTCTGTTATTCTGAATTGGATAACAGCACCAATATTGATCAGATAAGAGCCGCTTGTGAGTACTATGGCCTCACTCTCAACGTTTTGGTATGTTGCAGCTTGCGTTGCAGTTGGTGCGGAATCTGGACGATATCCATACTGCAGTGAGATGATCTCGTTGGTATTCACAATGAAAATTTCGTCTACGAAAGGCAATTTAAAGTGAAGACCTGCCTCCGTATTGACACGGTGCAATTTTCCAAATCTTTCAATTACCGCTTCTTCCGCATTATCAAGTGTGTAATAACTGCTCATGACCGCAGCGGCTATGATGATAATGATGGGTATCAGCAGTAGGAATTTCTTTGATTTCATGTTTTATCCTCCTGTTTTATCTAGTTGTCATTTCAATGTTTCTATTAATATAATATGCTTTTAAAGGTTAAAATACAACTTAACATTTGATTAAAAAAAACGTAAAATAGATGTAAGGGCATTAAATAAGTATTAAATACAATGATTGGGGCGTTCTGATGCTAAAAAACTTGTTACATTACCTACAAAAATTACAAAATAGGATAAAAAAGCATCAAATTGCGGCGTACAGTGGTCAAATGGCATATTTTTTCATGCTATCCATATTTCCATTGCTCATTTTCGTTTTCACAATCATATCCAAACTCAATTTGAATTTTGATTTTGCATATGAGGCACTCCAGAGTTTTTTACCTCCAAACATCAGCAGTCTGATTACGGATTTTATAGAAAATACGATTTATGTGGAAGGCAACGCCGTGCTATCCATTTCCGGAATTGTGACGCTATATTCCGCGTCAAGAGCAGTAAGTGCGCTTCAAAGAGCGATCAATACAGCATATGGTATTGAACAGAAGGGAAATTTTATTCTGAACAAACTCTCAGGAATGATGTTCACTCTTATGTTTGTTGCTCTTATCGTTGTTTCCGTGACGATTCCCAATGTAGGAAGTAGGATTGCCATGTGGATGACTGATTTTTTTGACTTCACTATTGAGGATCAATGGATCACGATGTTTTATTGGATTAGAAATCTAATACTTCCAGCAGTATATATTCTCGTATTCGGATCCATTTATACTGTGCTGCCCAATAAAAAAATGCATCTTGAAGAAACCTATAAAGGGTCAATATTTGCGATTACAGGTTCACTTGTCACCAATTGGATCTTTTCAACAGTTGTTGTTAAATTGACCGATTATTCAATACTTTATGGATCATTATCCGCCATTATAGCTTTCATGATCTGGTTATATGCACTTGGAACCATTATTATGATAGGAGCTGAAATCAATGCCATAGAAATTGAGCACATAAAAAAATAGAAGCGCGAACCTCTATTTTAATTTATGTTCTATAGTCTATGATTTGTCCTTCTGATTCAACACCTTTAAGGATGTGTTCAATTTTGTAATGTATTGACGAGAGTCGGTCGATCAGACCGGTTTGAGGGGAGAAAAGAAAAGTGAAAATCTGAGGATTTTCTATGAGTTCTGCAAGAAAGTGTTTTCTGTCCAGATAGACCACATCTGTTTCGTAGTGGATGCCAATCGCTTTAAGTGCCTCTGCAAAGTCGTTCAAAATGCTCTCTACAAGAAATTTGAAATGAGTACCATACCTTTGGTCACAGTCCCGGGATTGCCCAACTAGATAATTGATACCGGAAACCAAACTGCTGGCACCTTTCAGAACTTCATTCTTGTGCGCCTTATAATATTGTGCCGCAGACTGTTTCTGATCTTCATGAGCCGACAATCGATTATAGGATGCCATCAGATTGTGAACTCCAGAGTAGAAGGTATCTATAATATAACGTTCATTACCGGACCGGTGGTCAGGATTGTTATGTACTTCTCCTTTACCATAGACATGCTTTACAGGCTCGGTGTTTGAAGTTGATTTCACCTTGCTGGAAGAGACATTTCTGTAATTGCTGACTATTGGAGATTTGGATATGTTGGCCATTCTCTTTCCCTCCTTTCTCTGTTATCTATATCGGCAGAAACATCCTAATTATTTAGCATGGAATTGTATTCATTCTTGCATTGTGGGATAATATGATTAATGAAGTCAAAGAAGAGGTGAGTGTATGATAGATCAGATATTCCGTCAAGTTGCCAAAGAATTGCTCAACAGAAATTTTATACGAAAATTTGGAATAGATCGAAAAATTGTCTCCGATATCATATCGACAGTGAAGTTCAAAGACCAGATCGAGAATATGTTGCTCGAAGAAAAATATGACAGTAAAGATGTCTATGATCTGATGGCCGATTTGATTAATGTTTACCCTGTAAAAAACAGACCTGATAATTGGCTTGAATATTTCTATTTCTACAGCTTGAATTTTTCATTTCCCGATGCAGTCACAATAAGACTCGGCAGCGAATGCAACAAGGTTGCTGAAATGTATCTAAGAGTATTGAAAATTTTTTCTGAACTGCAAAAGAGTTCAAACGACGGCACATGGCAAAGTAAGTACGCACTGACTCTGTTGACACAAGATGAAGTGGAATCCCTAGAGGATCCTATAGAATTCAATGTGTTTCAAAAGTCTTTCAATCATGAGTATGTTTATGAGATGATGAAGATGAATCAGGATGTCATTGGTTATACTACACTTGATCACATATGTGGTGTGCATCATATCGCCATGAAAATTGCACGTCAACTGAAGTGTCTAGGCTTTCCTATAGACCTCGGGAGGGTGTCGGGTGCGGCAGCAGGCCATGATATCGGAAAATTCGGTTGCAAGCCTGATGAGGCAAATAGAGTGGCTTATTACCACTATCATTATACCGGTGAATGGTTTGAAAAAAGAAAAATTGTCTACATCAGAAATGTAGCAATCAATCACTCCACTTGGGATTTGGAACTTGAGGCTTTACCAATTGAATCTCTTATTCTGATCTATAGTGATTTTCGTGTCAAAGCGGAATTCAAAGATGGTAAATCCTATATGAAGATCTATAATCTTCATGATTCCTTCAAAGTGATTCTGAACAAACTGGATAATCTGGATGCAGCCAAAGAAGACCGATATAAGAGGGTTTACAGCAAACTCAGGGATTTTGAGAATTTCCTTTTGGATTTAGGGATTAATACCGAGCCTGACACTGGTATGGATTTGGCTAAAGGTGCTACTATCAAAAGAAAATATTTCTCTCTCATGCAAGGACCTGAAATCACAAGGAATGTAGTATTTTCATCCATCCAACATAATATCGAACTTTTATATAGGTTTAGGGATGAGGCATCACTGAACAAACTTCTTGAGCCTGTTAGGTCGAGCAGAGATATGACAAGCCTGCGGGGATATCTTGCGATATTGGAGGAGTATTATAACTATTTAACTCAAAAACAAAAGCAAATTGTCATAGGTTTTCTATATGAAAAGTTGGCTTTGCCTCAAGAGGACATAAGAAAACAGTGTGCAGAACTCATTGGCACCATCGTGGCTTCATATGATGAGGTCATACGTAAAGAAATCCCAAAGAGTGCGGTAATTAATCATAGTTCAAGTGATACACTTGGATTATTCGATTATTATATCGACAAATTCATGAATCCCGAAACAAAAGTCATAGATCGACATAAAAAATATATCAGTTACAGTGTACGTGATATGATCTTTTCTTATTTCGAACACCTCGAGGGCAAAGAAAAAAGATTGCAAAGCATCGAATGCGTTGTCAATTATTTCATGCGATACAGTGATGATGATCAGATTCGGTTTTACCTGATTAAAGCAGCTAGGGTACTGCCTTTCAAAGAGTTCAATGATGAGCAACGGTTCAAGATTCTCAACTTTGTATCCAATTTGTTGACTTTCGATGATTTCAAACTGAGATTGCGTGCTTATAATCTGATTTACTCAATTCTTCCGTATGCTGACGAGGCGCTGATTGAACAAACAGCCATCAGAAGAGTTGTTTCAGTCGATAACCCATCCACAGGAGACCCTGCGGAAAATTATGCTCGACTTAAACTGGCTGAAAATCTCAAAATGGATCAGGCTACAATTGATTATCTTAAAGCCATATGCATAGATGACCTACAGTATACTTCAAACATTTTTTTAAGCAATCTGAAATCGGCGACACTTGACGTGGCCAAAAGATTTCAGATAGAGCTATTGATGAGAAACACTTTGTTATATGATTATGATAACAGCTTTTACATGGCTATGCACCTTTGTAATCTACTCAAAGTGAGTGCTCTTGAATCCGTTAGGAATACAGCGGGTAGAATGTTGCTTCATATCATTCCCCATTTGAACTACGAGCAAAAAAACGATATCGCAGTGGAATTGATTAGAGCGCTTGAAATGGAAAGCTTTGAATTTACCAAGTATATTCCACCCTATTTGGGGAAGATTATTTTACATGTGAAACCTAAGGAACTGGATGAAATCATCGAGAGTTTTGAAAAGAAGATGAGCACCAACAATGAGAAGCTCATCTCACTGATTGTCAAAACCGTCGGATACGCAGTTACACGTTACGCTGATTACAGATATGCGTTCAAAGAACGTGTCGACTCACATGAAAATCGAATTCTCAGATTATATGGCGTATTGTTCAACGGATTTGTGCACAGTTCCAGTTTTGTCAATCAGACTGCCTTCAGTGTTGTGGCAAAAGATGTTTATTCCGATTCAGTCTTGAATCTTAAAAAGAAGGAGTACCTGTACAAACTCACCATCAAAAAAGTCATGTCATTGATGGTCAATACTGATGAGGCCAATGATCTGATTTTTTACAACAACTCCGCATCATTGAAATACATCTATAATTTTATTTCTGAGTTCAGACATGATTTTGGAGAAATTCCACTTAAACCGAACAAAAGAATCGCATTTTTTCCTGGAGCGTTTGACCCGTTTACATTGAGCCATAAGCAAATCGCAAATGACATCAAAAAACGGGGGTTCGAGGTTCTACTTTACGTGGATGAGTTCTCATGGTCCAAAAGAACCCAACCGAATCTGATTAGGCGAAGTATCATCAAAAGATCAGTTGCGAGTGAAATAGATGTCTTTCCGTTTCCTCGTGATGTCACAGTCAATATTGCCAATGACAAGGACTTGAGACGCCTCAAGAAACTGTTTCCTGAATCCGAGGTATTTTTGGTGGTCGGTACCGATGTAGTTATGAACGCCTCAGCTTACAACAAGGAAGATCTAGGATTCTTAGGTGAGATTCCGCACCTGATTTATGAGAGGGGTGGCCTTGATCCGTCTGCAGATGAAATTGAGCTGTTGAACTCAAAAATAAAAAAACTCCATCCACACACATTGAAATTCACATTACCAAAAGCATACGAGACCATCAGCTCGACATTGATCAGGGACTATATTGATGAAAACCGAGATATATCCACACTCATTGAACCTCTTGCACAAAATTTCATTTATGAGAAGGGATTGTATCAAAGAGAGCCTATGTTCAAAAGTATGATGACGACAAAATCGTTGTCACTCGACATTGTCGATGAGCTATCTGATGCGTTCAAAAAAGAAATTCAAAGTGTATTCAGCAACGAAATACAGAGTAATTTAGAAAATATGGAAAAACTCTATACTCAAGAACGTTTAAAAGTATTGGTGTTGAGAAACCTTGAAAAAAACAAGGAAATTATTGCTGTTTCAATATTCCATTGGTTAAGAGCCACGGATATCCATTATGAGTTTGAAGATCCGTCCATCCTTAGATATGTCAGGAATAATTCTGTTGGTCGCATTCTCGTGATCGATGGCATATTCAAAAGAAAACAGACAGACTTTAAGAATCTGGAACAAATCATGTTGACTGAGACGCTCGCAAACGCGTTATCGCGCGATTATACTTACTGTGTATATAAAGAGTCCGTCAGGGATCACATCAGCAAAGAAATGAATGAGGCACTAATCAATCAAGGTTTCATCAATATAACATCGGTAAAGACAAATGAAATTGCTTATGCTGTAAATATGTCTTCACCCAGCACGCTTAATCTCGATATACACTCACAGTTTAAAGATCCTTATAAGACGATGCCTGAACTTTCTGCTGTCATGGCAAAAGCTAGGGTAAGACTTCAAAAAGCCATGACTGAACTATATCCTGGCAATTTGGTTCTAAGTTTTGACCGTTCAATGATCTACGAGACGTTAATCAAAAAAGTGTGTGAGGAAAACAATGTTCCTGCAGTCCCACAAAATCCTAAAGTGCTCGGGGATGCCATGTGTGTGCCGTTTGGTGCGGTATTCAAAAAGTGGATACTTCCCAATACGATCACCAAAACCTTGCATGCAGAAAAGTACTTCTCCACGGATTTGGCAACCCATCAAATTAAGGAGTATCCATACTATCTTGATATTGAAAATCAAATCAAGATGCTCAAATCCTATGATAAACCGATAATTTTAGTGGATGATCTTTTAAATAAAGGCTATCGATTACAGGCTTTGGTACCATTTTTCAAGAAGTATCACGTGGAGGTACAAAAGTTCATCGTAGGCATAATGTCAGGTAGTGGCAAGGAAATAGCCGAATCAATGAACCTTAATGTCGATGCGGCATATTTCATTCCTAAAATCAAAGTTTGGTTCTATGAAAGCAAGTTATATCCTTTCATTGATGGAGATGCCATTTGGCGTGGCAGCATACCAGACAGCAATTTGATCAATTCCGTCAACTTGATTTTACCTTATTCCTCTGCGGCCTATATAGAAGGCGCCACCAAGGAATCCATATATAATCTTTCAGAAGTGGCTCTCATAAATGCTATTGAAATCATGACCGCAGTAGAAACCGTTTATGAAAAACTAAATGACCGTTTGTTGACCATCAACCGTTTGGGTGAAGTGCTCAATACTCCTAGGTATCCTGACAAAGGAAAAAATATATTTTACTCCAACAATATCCGCCCGTCAGAGTACATTAAGGATGATCTTGAACAACTGAAAAAACTCAAATCATTTTATATTGGATAGGTGAAAAAATGTATATTTACAAAAAAGATGAATGGCAATTGATCAGTTTCAATACATTGCCTGGACTAGAACAGATGATTTCTGCATTCGATAGCCAATTTGATCGCAACGTGATTGTTTTTAACGCACCACTAGGGACCACAAAAGCATGTTTCCATTTCGAAAAACCGGATTGTGAGACAGAGACTTTGGATGCACTTTATTCTGACCTTGAAAATGCTGATGACGAAGTGATTAATGAACTGATAAAAAACGGCAAAACAATTGCTCTTAACATCAATTATCTGATCAATCGATATGATACATCCGGTGTTGATCTTTGGAGTCAAATGATCATTTTTCTTAATGAGCAAGCCGATTTTCATAAAAAGAAAAAATCAGTCAATCTATTAGGACTTGGAGACGTGGGGAGCATGCTGACCATTGGTCTCAAACTGCTTGGTGGTGAATGTATCGGTGAAATTGGTATATTTGATCTGAATGACAATCAAAAAAGCCGGTGGGAAATGGAACTCAACCAGATTACCACCAATCCAAGGATCAGGGTTAAAGCGATAGAATATGATCAACTTTTTGATGCGGATGTATTTGTATTCTGTGCGTCCAAGTATGTCCCGAAAGTCGGCGAAAATGTCGAAGATGTCAGAATGGTACAATTCAATGAAAATTCAAAAATCGTTTCTTTGTACGCCAAAGAGGCAAGAAATTCGAACTTTAAGGGCATTTTTGCAGTTGTCTCGGATCCTGTGGATTTATTGTGTCTTTCTGTTTTTGATGCTTCCAACAGGGACGATGCTGGTGAAATGGATTACAAAGGACTTTTTCCTGAGCAGATAAGAGGCTATGGACTTGGTGTTATGGACGGAAGAGCAAAGTATTATAGTCGCTTGATGAATTTGTCCTATGATGAAAAAGGACGCGTATTCGGCCCTCATGGATCTGCATTGGTCGTTTCTGCTGATGTAGGGCAAGAGGATGATGTATATTCTCTTCAATTGACAGAACAGGTCATTCACGCCAATTTGGATGTTCGTGCTTTGGGATTCAAACCTTTTATTGCTCCTGCTCTATCCTCTGGAGCTGATGCCATAGTATCCACTTTAAATGGGCAGTGGCATTATAGTGCGACTTTTGTGGGGGGGATTTACTGGGGCACCAGAAACAGACTCTCCACATACGGCACTGAATATGAAGCTTTGACACTGGGTTCTGATTTGCTCAACCGAGTAAGACAGTCGTATCATAATTTGGAGGAAGCATGGGCACAATTGAAATAATCAATTTTGGATGCACCAACGTCAAAATTCTTCAGATGCTTGAAAAAACAGCGTCAGAGGTGAATTTAACTCTTAATGGACAGGAACCTCCAGCGTTTTCCAAAAGATTGTTGTTTGTCATACAATTGGATGAAATAGGAGAAAATACTGAAGCAAGCGCATTTTTAAAGTCCAACCTTGAAAGTGGTTACTTTAAAAACAGCATAGCCGCAATCGTGGTGCTCTCCAGTTCTGATTTATATACAAAGTCATATTCAAAAAAATGGATTTTTGTTGCCAATTCTTTGGGGTGTGAGATGATTGGACATCCACTGGTCGAAATAACTGGTGGGTATCAGAACTTTAACACATGGACAAAAACTGTCGATGAACCACTTGAAACTATAGCAATGGGACTTGTCAGATCATTGGTGACCAGACTTGCTGAATATAAGAATTTGAAGTTGAAACAATCAAAAGTCTTGGTGTTACATGCCGGCCACAAGAAAATATCAAATACATTGATGTTGTGGGAACGTATTGAGAGCAAACTGTCAGAACGCCTTGGTCCAGAGGTATCCATCAAGACTCTACATGTTGAAGAGGGTCTAATCAGAGATTGTTATGGCTGTGCTTTTGAGACTTGTACTTATTATGCGATGAGTAGGAGTTGCTTTTACGGAGGTTTTGTCGTCGAATCGCTTTACCCAAGTCTTGAAGAAGCTGATTATGTAGTTTGGATATGTCCCAATTACAATGATGCAATCTCTGCTAAATTGATGGCTGTTGTCAATCGTTTGACAGCACTATATAGAAATATGAGTTTTCATGAAAAATATATACTTGCTGTAGTCGTATCAGCAAATTCAGGAAATGATGTTGTCTCCAGTCAATTGATTGGTGCTCTGAACATTAACAAGGGTTTCAGGTTGCCTCCTAAATTTGCTTTGATGGAAATGGCCAACGAACCTGGGGAGATTTTTAAAAAGGAAAGTATTGATTCCACAATAAACAATTATGTCAACAACGTGTTTGAAATCATGCACAAAAATATGAAGTAATTTTAATAAATCGCTTTCATTTTATTTTCAATGTGGTATAATAATTACAACAAAACCAGTTCACAATTGAATATGCAGTTTGAAATGAGTGATGTTGAATTAACCTGACCATTTTTTAAAGGGAGTGATACCGCCAGAGAATTTTGTAGTATCATATAGGTTGTCGTTGAAATTTAATGATTTAGATTTGCTTATGTAAACCACGTGTTTCAGCCAATGTGTAGGGTCACAAGGATCCTGAATAATAAATTAGGCGATGGAAACAGTGGATAGCAATGATTGTAAAATTTTTCAAGAGCTGGATTGTTGATGTTGTGTGAATTCTAAGAAATGGTTATTTTGACCAGATTAAGAGAAAGGGTGATTCCACCAGAAACACAAATTGAATTTATATGTTAAAAAGTTCCTCTCATAATGGATTAGAGAGGAACTTTTTTGTTTGCAAAGAGGTTGCATTGTTCCTCGTTGCGCATTGCGGTCACCATACTTTTTCTACTGTGTGGGACCGCCATTTCTAGTTGCTTCACCAGTTGACCAATAGATTCTCTTTTTGTATGTCGATCCATCGGACAAGGACTTTTTAAAACCGGTATGCCCTCAGATTTGATCAAACCTTTGATATCCATTTCCGTGGAATTCATGAAGGGCCTAATCACATGTATATCTGCTCTGGTCAAATGCGATTTATACTCAAGAGTATTTAATTTCCCGGAATAAAGCATGTTGAGAAACATGGTGGTAAGGGCATCGTCTTGATGGTGCCCAAGGGCCAATACATTGAGCCCTTTATTGTTCATTGTATCCGATAAAGTACCTCTTCGCATATTTGCACAGAGGGCACAAGGATTCTTTTCTTCCCTGATCTCAAAAACAATTTTTGCTATATCTGTTTGAACAATGGTATATGGAACATCAAGTTCTCCGCAAAATATCTTTGCTGCTTCAAGATTGAAGTTGTTGAACCCCATATCCACTGTGATGGCTTCAAGGTCGAAATTAAATGGTGCAAATTTCTGAAACCTTTTGAGCAGATATAGCAAAGCCATACTGTCTTTGCCACCCGATAATCCGACAGCAACACGGTCACCATCTGAAATCATGTCATATTCTTGTATGGTTCTACGCATATTACCTAAAAGCCTTTTCATTAAGCCACCTTTCATCTGTCCATTCAATTCTCAAAATCATACTCGAGTGAGTAAGGTTCGCTCCATTCACCATCTTTGTCTTTTGCCTTTAGTGTAATGGTGTATTTTCCTTCAGTCTCAAAAATTGGGAATAGATTCTCATCACTGAAACTTTGTACGAACTCGTCTTCAAAATAGATTTCCCAGAGGTATTCATCAATGTTCTTTTTTCCTGTGGATTCATTCATGAATGCGACGCGACTTTCCATAAGAGGCTCAATGATGAAATGAGCCTCAACAGGTTCGTTTCCTAAAATCATCTTGCCTCCAAAAAATATGAGAATGACTAGTAAAATCCCAATCACAATAGGAACTATAGGCAGTTTTTTCTTAATAATTAGGTCTTCTTCATGTTCATTTTCGGTACCAGTGAATAAATTGTTCATTTCATAGTCCAGTTCATCTTCGTCATCGACCTCACGAGGTTTTCTTGAAGATGAAGCACTCGGCAGAACATCTGGAATATCTTCATCATGTGATACCGGAACTTCCTCGGTATCTTGAACATCCTGTACATCCATTTCATTCGGAACAATTTCCACACCTGGGACTGACAATGCGGGTTCCACCGGTTCAGATTCCATGATCAATTCATCTTCGAAACTTATTTCCGCCTCTTTAATGATATCTGATGGAACTGAATCTGTTATTTCCTCATGGATAATTTGCTCAGCAGATGGTTTGCTTTGCTTTGGTATGGTTTTTAAAACTGGTGCTTCAGATTCAAGATCGTTGATGACGATGTTATACTCAAAGTTCACGGATTTTAAAGCATCCGTTTTTTCATAAATGAATATATCCTTGAATTGTTTTCTTAGTAAATTAAACGAGAAAATGGAGTGGGTTCCAATCAATAGATTGTCAATAAACTCACTGTGATACCCCTTTGAATCGTAAAGAACTTTCTCTATGGTCATACCGATTTGTCCAAACACTTCAGTCAGTTCAACAGAGTCCTCATTTGAATAATCAATCAATTCTCTGGATTTCAATTGATGATCGACGACTGCAATTTGATCCACATCCACCAATTGTATTTTTATGGCATCGGGAAATTGCTCGTATATGATCAGACTTTTTAACCAATCATAGACCATTTGTACACGAGTTTCATAATTGATTTGATTTTGCTTCAAGTATTTCTTTAAGGTAGAGCCACCAAGTTTTTTGAAAATGATGTGAAATCCATTGTCATCTTCGATAGTATCGAGCACATTATGAAGATGATCCTTCAGTAAATGTCTGACAGTTCGAGTTAGTGAGTCTGGCTGGTAATGTGTTATTACTACCACCTCGTTTTCAGTTTCTTTATCTGTGGCACTTGAAAAACATTGCGTGTCGTCTTCATATAATAATTTCCATTTGGTAAATTGATCAAGTTTCATCTGAATCCTCCAAGCGTATATTCCGGTCTATCATTATCAATTATATAATACACTGGCTTCCACGTCGAGAATACTTTATAATTTGATTAGGTGTTTATAAAGGAGAATAGTTATGATTAGAGTATTACATTTGTCAGATCTACACCTCAACACAGGATTTGGAAGTAAAAAGCAGAGTGTGAGAGAAAGCCTGAAAGAAGCTTTATTGAACGCTTTCGAGAAGAGTGCCAAGTATGCGATTGTCAATCAACTTGATGCTGTGATTATCGCTGGAGATCTGTTTGATAATGACAATATAAATTTTCATATGGAGAAACGAATTTTAAGAAATATCCAATTGTTGCTGGATTCAGACATAGATATCATTTATAGTTCAGGAAATCATGATCCAATGGATACGACTGACATTTTGAATGCAATTAAAACCCATCATAGATTTCATGTATTCGAAAGTGATGAGATCACTACAAAAGTGCTTTACTCAAAAGATGGAACACCATATCAGTTGGTGGGATGTGGTCACAAATCAAAAGGAGAAAAGCGAAATTTGATCAAGAAATATCCAATCAAAAATAATAGTCTGCCATGGATTGGGGTTGCACATGCAAGTGTTCCATCAGCTAGAACCATAAGTGAGAAGGAAAGCTATATGCCCACTGCACTTAGTGATATAGAAATTCTAGATTATGATTACTTTGCACTTGGACATATCCATATACGTCAAATGCTGACATCTAAGATTGCATACAGCGGAAATATTCAAGGTTTATCAATAAAGGAAACAGGAAAAAAAGGTGGATATTTGATTGAACTTGATATGAATTTGACTAATGTCATTCCCGTGGATTTTCATGAGATCGAGTGGGCATTCTTTGAACTCGATTTGACGTCAGATATAACAGATTCGGAAAGTTTGTCAGAAAAGATATCGAACTTAGTGACAGATTATGTTTCAAGTAGTGATGTGAAATTTATATGTCGGATTGCGCTTAAAGGAAGAACAGTACTCTATAAAGAGCTCAAAGAGACGTCAAACATAAGTTTCTTGGAAGATGACCTATGTAATGAACTTGATTTGCTTGATCTTGAGATCAGGACAGACGGCATAACAAAAAATGTTGATCTGGAAGCATTGAAACGTGAAGAGACCGTGCTTTCTTATGCACTCAATCAACTTGAAAACTATTCTGAATCGCTGGAGTTGATGAGAAGAATGTATGCACTACCCATTTTCCCTCGAGGAATGACGGAAAGTGAAAAAAAGGATTTCATTTTATCAAAGCTTAAAAAAGTTCAAAATGAAATTGTGAATCGGATGGTGAGGAACGACTATGATTATTAGAGCGCTGAATTATACAACATACGGTAAAATTGAAGATGAATCCTATACTCTTTCATCGGGACTCAATATTTTTTATGGTGAAAATGAAGCAGGAAAGTCAACAGTGTTCAACAGTCTATTTACTTTGCTGTATGGTTTCGATCCTGCAAATAGGGAAAAGCACATGTATACCAACTGGAATAAAAACGAAATATTATTTAATGCGGATATTTTTGAAAACAAGGAACTTTTCAGTGTAGAACGTCGTCTAATGAGTGTACCTAAACTCACTATTTCAAGCAAAGCAACTGGAAATGTCGAAATGAGGAGGAATGAGACCCTTCCGTGGATAGATCATGTGAGTCCCACACTTTTCAATTCTGTTTTTCATATCACTTCGGAAGATTTGAATCGATTCGAGGAGGCTTCTTGGGATCAGATACAAGAACAATTGATTTTCAATTATGGAACGGACTATCTTAATAAAGTTTCTGATGTCTCGTTGAGACTGGAACAAGATATCAACGCCATCTGGAGAAAAGATAAACGAGGGGCACCAATACTCAATCAAAAGATTGCTCAAATTGCTACTCTTGAAAATGAAAAGAAAACAATGCTAAAGACACTTAAGAAAGCAGTCGAAATCCAGTCCGAACTGTTTGAACTAGATGAGCAGATTAAACTCATGAGTGATCAGATCACAGAGCTTAATGGCATGCAAAAAGAACTAAGATTTTTACTGCCTATAAAAGCAACACTTTCTAAAGTGAATCATCTAGAAGATCAGTGCATCAAAGAGAATTACTCGGATCATTTGATCAAACTCAGTGATCAGACTGAACATGACCTGGGAGAACTGATTGCTGAAATGGATCTTCTTTCAGAGGAAATCGAATACAAGAAAAGCAAGTTACATCATTACTCGGAGCATGAACTGACTTTACTCCAAAATAAGAATTTGAGAGATGGCATCAATACCGATTTGGATGTGATTATCTCACTTGAAAACAGCCTCCATGGTATTTCTGACGAACTTTTGAAAATCAATGAAAGAATTGCACAACAATATCAATTGCTTTTTAGTGAAAAACCAAATCAAGACCAATTGGATCATTTGCAAAACATCAATCCATTTGATATGAAAAATGTGTTCCAGAAAAACATGGAATTTGAAAAGGCAGGCGCTGAAGCGACTTCAATACTGCAAAAAAAGCAACTTAGCGATAATCGTTATAATTTGATTATTGTGGTGTTTGGCTTGATTCTCTTCATCGTATCGTTAATCCAAGAGAATATGGTTTGGATTGGTTTTATTGGCATGGCTTTGACTGGCTTTGGGGGTTCAGGAGTATTAAAGAGCAGAAAAAAAGATGAAACGGTTCCGCTTGACTTTGAAGAATCAAGAGCTGAAATTATTCGAAGATACCCTGAGATTAAAGTTCCGGATTATGTATGGACGGACCCTTCGTTTATCTTCTTTCTCAAATTGGAACAATTGATCGCTCTCGGTATTGAAGAGAATCAAATGCATTCCAAAAAAGAAGGTTTATTGGATCAATATAACGAGATGAAAACAGTACTTGAAGACAAGATCCATATTTTTGGTGTGGAAAGTACGAGGAATGTCATCTTGACTACTCAAATGCTATTGATTGAGATTGAAAAGATATCAGAAATCGACAGAACTGAAGGAACACTTCAATTTGAAATCTCTACCCTGGAAAAAAGAAAGAGTGCTTTATTTGAGAGAGTAAAGGATAAGAAAGCAGTTTTAGCAGAGCTCAACGAATCTTTTGAAAAAATCGGCGGTGGCGATTTAGAGCATGGTAGACAATTGTATGAGGAAAATTTGGAACGACTCAGAAGAATCAGAGTGTATAAGGAAGAACTTGAGCAACAAGAGGAATGGACAGAAATTGTCATAAATTGGTCGAAAGATTATGAACTCAGTGAACTTCAAATCGCCAAGGTTGAATCAGAAATCGAGAGATTGGGCATAGAGAGACAAGAATCGATTATTTTCAAAAACAGCCTTGTCAAAGATATGCACTCAATCAAGGAAAAAGCAAACATCGATGCCCTCGATAGCGAACTCATTGTGTTAAGAGAGGAATGTGATGCTCTAGAAAATGAACGTGACATTCTCATGATCACAAAAGAGATCATAGAGTTCTCAGATGAAAGATATCGACTGGAAAATCAACCGGATCTCATAGCAAAAGTCAGTGTTTATATGTCGAAGATCACAAATGGTAAGTATAATGAAATCATGGTTGATGACAGTAGTGGAAAATATGAATTGTTTTTCAGAATTGATGATCAGTTGATTTCTGTTTCCAAAGCGTTCAGCAAGGGGACGATCAACCAATTGTTTTTCGCATTCAGACTGGCAGTGATTGATGCCATCGATTCGGAATATAAGTTACCATTGATTCTCGATGATGCACTTGTCAGCTGGGATAAAAACAGATTGAAAGCAACAGGTCAGTTGATTCATGAATTGTCACAAAAGAGGCAGGTTTTCATCATGACATGCCATCCTTGGATGTTGAGTAATTTTGAATGTTTTGATGATATAAAGAAAATCGAGCTATAGAGGTGCATATGAAAAAAGATATCTTGGAACAACTTGAATTTGAGAAGAGCAAACGAGACATACTCAAACAGTCACAACTTGCCATGAGGAATCCAGTTCAGGAGCCAGAAAAAATTAATGAGAAATCCGATCAAAAGTACGCTTGGGAGA
>JAIOSU010000167.1 GCA_021107455.1 Clostridiales bacterium
AAAAAAAATCATTATTTTAGCAGATGCATTTATTGCATTAGCAACTTTAGTATTGGCGATTCTCTATATAATGGGATATGAGTATATTTGGTTGCTTTTCGTCATTGCTGCAGTCAGAGCATTTGGATCGGGGCTTCATGGGCCTGCAATCAGTGCCGTGATTCCTCAACTCGTTCCCGAGAATCAACTTACACGAGTCAATGGGATCAACACAAGTGTACAATCCATCATAATGCTGATTTCTCCAATAGTGAGTGCTGCACTTCTAGGGTGGTTTGAACTTCAATACATTTTTTTCATTGATGTGGTGACTGCCATATTCGCTATTATGGTTTTGATGTTTCTTGTTGAGGTGCCTACGCATCAAAAGGCACTTGAAATTCAGACCACAGCATATTTGGATGATTTAAAGGCTGGTTTTGTCTATATCAGGGATCATTCTTATCTCAAGTATTTTTTTGTATTCAGTATTTTTTTCTTTTTCATGATCAGTCCACTTGCTTTTTTGACGCCTTTGCAAACTGTTAGAAGTTATGGAGATGATTTATGGCGTCTTTCAGCGCTTGAGATCTCATTTTCCTCTGGTATGATTATAGGTGGAATCATCATGGCATCATGGGGAGGATTTAATAATAAGATTCATTCCATGACGCTTTCGACGTGGTTGGTTGGAATTGGAACAGTTGCACTTGGTCTAAAACCTCCATTTTGGATTTACCTTGCGCTAATGGCATTCATGGGAATTACAATTCAAATTTTCAATACACCTGCTGCAGTCATTTTACAGACAAAGGTTGAGCCATCTTACATGGGAAGAGTGTTCGGAGTTCTCGGGATGATCCATAGCAGTATGATGCCTCTTGGAATGTTGGTTTTTGGACCACTGTCGGATTCTGTCAGTATAGAGTTGTTATTACTAGTAACTGGAGTGTTCCTGTTTGTGATGGGCTTCTTCCTAATCGGAAATAAGGCAATGGTTAAAGCGGGCGAATGATTAAACAATCTATCAGATTGTTTTTTTTTTTTGAAATTAGTATTGACAAACGTATCAGCAGACGATATATTGTATATATCAACAGACGATATATCAGGAGGTGATTTATAATGAATAAAGATTTGCCTTTGACTGAAGGTGTGTTTTACATTTTGCTCGCACTTATTAAACCCAATCACGGTTATGGAATAATTCAGGATGTTGAGCAAATGACTGGTGGGAGATTGGTTCTAGGAGCTGGAACACTTTATGGTGCCATCAATACCATGCTGGATAAAGGCTGGATTAAACTTTACAGTGAAGAAGTGACATCAAGAAAGAAAAAGGAATATATGATCACGACTACAGGTAAGGAGATTCTGAAATTTGAAACAGAAAGGCTCGAGGAATTGATTAAAAACAGTAAAATTGTAATGGAGGATAGGATATGAAAATTTTTAAATTGTACTTAGACAAAGACGAGGAAGAAATTTGGCTCAATGAAATGGTCAGTAGTGGATGGGCTCTCAATAATTTTTTCTTTGGAGTATATACTTTTGAGAGATGTGAAGAAAATGAGTTCGTCTATAAAATTGATCTTATGGATAGTTTTTCGGGGACAAAATCATCCATGGAATACATAAAATTTGTTGAAGAAACAGGCGCTGAGTATGTTAGTTCCTGGGGACGCTGGGTCTTTTTCAGAAAACCCGCCAGCGAAGGATCGTTTGAGCTTTACACAGATGTGGATTCACAGATCAGACTTTATCAAAAAATCAGAAATATGATGGGGGTTGTCGCTTTACTAGAATTTGTCATTGGATTCTCACAACTCCATAATTTGAGTCAATTTAATGCAGGTGTTGGATACTACAGTTTGACAGGTGTGATTTTTCTCCTCGGAGCGGGAATCGGATATGCAGCACTAAAGGCACACAATAAAGTCAATAGTTTGCGAAAGCAAAAAGTAATCTAATAAATCAGTGGATAGAGGGAGCTCTATTCACTTTTTTATTGATCAGATATATAGCCACCAAAATTAGACTGAGTCCAAATACTTTAATAAGAGTCAGCTTCTCATTTACAAAGACAACAGATAACGTGACAGCAAAAATCAACTCAATCATACTTAAAACGCCGACTTTTGACAAATCGATTCCAGAAGAAATGCCTTCAAAGTAAAAAAGATATGCAAGAACCACTGCGAATATACCGAGTCCAAGACTACATGAGACCACAACAGGAGAGTTGATTTTCATGGCAAGGTCACCAATATTCACAAGTGGCAAAATGAAAGCCATTCCAAACAAGGAATTATAGAATATCAATGTTTTAGCATGATACTTTTGTAGCCCGAATTTTCCGAAGACACTGACGAGAGCGTATCCAAGTCCAGCCATAACTCCATAGCCCACACCGATTACAGAGAGTTCTTGGAAGTCGAACACTGCACCCGTAAGAGCCAATATAGAACCTACAATAGACAGTAGAACTCCTGCGCTTTTGAGAACCGTCAGTTTTTCTTTAAAGATTGTTACAGAAAAGATGGTCAAAAAAAGTGGAGCGAGGTATAGAAGTACTGTTGCGTTGATTACTCCAATCAGATCTACTGATGAAAAGAACACGAGATTGAAAATACCTTGCGTGATGACACCCATGAAAAAAGTGAGAATCAGTCCTTTTTTATCAATTTTAAAAAGATGTGTTTTCCCGAAAATAAAATAGACCAAAAAGAAAAATGCCCCTAAAAACAATCTGATGAAACTGACTTCGATAGATGTCAGCCCGTTATCCAGTAAATTCTTGGCGAATATTCCAGTTGTACTCCAGCTTATTCCAGCTAGTGCTATGTAAATTGATCCTTTGAGTTCCCGAGTCATACACACCTCAATTGACGTTTTGGATTAAGTATACCATGTCGTCAAAAGTTGAGCCAGCCTACAATTTGAGTTTTGATTATTTAGTGATATAATCATAAATAAAGAATATTAAATGATGGAGGCACAAATGAAAACGATAGTGATTGGTATTATAATCATAATGTTTTTGATGGATATTGGAATTTCAATATTGAATTATAGAAACAGAAATGCTCCGCTACCTGAAAATGTGAAAGATATATACGAAGATTCCGAATATCAACGATGGTTAGGTTATTTTATGGAGAATTTCAGATTCGGAATGATTTTAAAATTGCTCAATATGTTGATTATGTTAGTTATGTTGTTGCTAGGAGGTTTCGCTAAACTTGAATCCATCAGTGCAGGATGGTTCCAAAATGAGATTTTGCAAACACTCTCGTTTATTGGGCTTTATTTTTTGATTTACATGATTATATCTTTA
>JAIOSU010000125.1 GCA_021107455.1 Clostridiales bacterium
TCCTCAGAATTCTGGATTACACCATGGATGAACTCGTCGGACTCAATATTCTGACCGTCAGCAAAGGACTATCGCTTGATATGGTGCATCGCAACTGGATGCTGTGCAAACAACACGATTCTCTTCATTTTGAAAGGGTGTACATCACTAAAGAAGGCCAAGAAGTTCCCGTTGAAATAGTAGCAATGCTCCTCAAGCACGAGGACACTGAAAAACTGGTTCTGTTGGTCCGCGACATTATGGAGAAGTTCATCTACAAGAAGAAAATGGTCGATTCCCAGACCCGTTACTCACAGATCCTGGAATCGCTTCAAGACGGTGTGTTTGAAATCAAACTGCCTGAGAAGACTGTCATCTATTACCATGAATTTGATACCGAACGGGGACTGGTGGGACTTGAACTCAATTTCCTCCAGTGGCTCAACAATATACACGACCATGACCGCTCTGTCGTCTATGAGGCGATTGACGTGATCACGTCCGAGAAAAAGGAAAACGAGCAATTCGAATACCGCTACTTCCAAAAAGGCATCTGGAAATGGATCCGTTCAACCGGCAAATATGTCGATACAATTGAGGGCGCCTCAATTGTCGTCA
This sequence comes from Clostridiales bacterium, assembly GCA_021107455.1. Taxonomy (GTDB): domain Bacteria; phylum Bacillota; class Clostridia; order Peptostreptococcales; family Acidaminobacteraceae; genus Fusibacter_D. The sequence continues at coordinate 598 of JAIOSU010000125.1, forward strand.
CCAACCAGGACATCAGCGAGATCAAGGAGATCTCGGTGAAACTCGACGAGTCCAAGCACATCCTGACGGAATCCGAGCGGATATCACAAATGGCGCACTGGAAATTCGAGGTGGGCAAAAACATGTTCCATGTTTCGGATACCTTTGGTACAATCGTCCCAGTCAGTGAGACGTCGCGGGACATCCATTTCGAGCAGCTCCATTCGTACATCCATGCTTCGGACAAGGAATACTTTGAAAAGAAATTCTACAGTTTCATCTGGGAAAACGAAGCTCTCAACATCATCATCAGAACCATGCAAAAGGGTGAGATCCACTTCATCCAGTTTGTCGGCGAACTCTATAAAGACGATGATAAGGTACCGATCTATGCGATCGGAACGATTCTGGACATCACCGACAAGGTCCGTGCCCAACAGAAACTCGAGGAGTCCAAAGCACTGCTTGAAAACGTCGTCGAACAAACCCCTATGGGCATCATCGTCATCAAGCGCAATGGCTACGTCGAAAAAATCAACCGAGAAGCCATGCACCTTCTTGAACTCGATGAGGACTACCCTCGCGACTTCGAAGCCATGAAATCCCACATCTACGACCGCTACAACATCATCGACGGTCTTGAGATCTCCGACCTCATCAAAAATGCGTTCGAATCAGGTCATTACACGGTTCTTAGGTACAAGAACTTTGAGATAGCCAGGGAGCTCAGGCTCTATGTGACTCAGATGCATGATGAGGAGAATAGGTTTTTCGGGAATATAATTAATATCGTTGAAGTTATAGTATGAAAATAAGAGCATTTGGACCTGGTTTTTTACTGAATTGGCATGTGCGAGTAGTTTTTGGCTGACGCCAAGCAGTTGGGAAAAGATAAGGTCAAGTGCAGGTACCGATTGGGGACAGGTGCAAATTGGTACCTGGTGAAGAGGGAAGAGCAGGGAGAGCAGGAAAGCAGGAAGTGCGGGGAAAGATCAAAGTCAAAGTCAAAAGATAAAGGTCAAGTGTCGGTGCGAGCACCGGAGAAGGTCAAGAGATTAAGGTCAAAAGATAAAGGTCAAGTGTCGGTGCAAAGCACCGGAGAAGGTCAAAGGCAAAGGTCAAAGGACAAGGTCAAAGGATGAGATCAAAGGCAAAAGAAAAACGACCGAGGTCAAACCCGGTCGTTTGTATTAAGCTAGCATTTTTCTCATGATCTTTCTACGAAAATAAAATGATACACTACCTAATAGCCTCATGATGCCCACGATGACAAGTGCGGTTTTCAATGAGGTTTTTTCCATTATGGCGACACCGATGATTGGCGCAATGGTGGCGGAAATGGAGATGAGGGTGTTGTATATGGAAATGATTCTTGTCCTATTTTTGGATGGAGTGACATCGAGGAGCATATTGAAAAGGACTAAAACGGTTCCTGTAATGGAGACTCCGATAATGACATTGAACAGCACAAGCATGTAGAGCGAATCGCTGAAAACATAAAGGATTGGGGTGATGCTCATCCCGAATGTGGCGATGACGATGGCGATGGTATTGCCATATTTGTCAGCGAATTTTGCCCAAAGTGTTGCGGTAAGTATTGCGGATAGACCTGCTGCAATAGAAACAGCACTCAGCCAAGCTTCGTTTGCACCGAGTACATTGATCATATATATGTTGAAAAGTGGCCAGCCCATTTGCCATCCGAAATGAAACAAAAGTGAACAGGCAAAGAACAATTTGAACTCTTTGCTGCCAGCAACAAAATTTATACCGTCCTTCAAAACAGCGTAGAACTTCCCTTTGATCATGGGAGTGACTGCGCTGCTTTCTATTTTAAAGTGCTTGAAACTCAAAAATTCAAATATACCAAACGCAAACGCGATGACAAAGAAAATCTGATAGAGCCAAATGACCTCCTGATCCGTACTCGGAAGCCTAGTTAAAAGTTGACCTGAAATCAATGTGATGATCAGCCTAAAGACGTCTGAGTACTTGTTGCGGAGGCTCATGGCCTTGCCGCGCTCCCGTGGTTCAAAAATATCGCCGACACAGGACTGATATCCCATCATATATATGGATCCAGGAAAGTTCATGATTCCGACCAGACCGATAAACAGCCACGGCTTCGAAATGTTATCGATCACGGGAACAATCGCCAGTGCCAAGAAGAAAAACTTGTGAATGAGCATGATCCACTGGGTACTTCTCTGTTTGTTTCCCAGCGCCTCAATCAATAGCGCTCCCGGAATCAATGCGAATATGCTCACAAACGCAGGCCACGAGTTCAAATAGGCGAGCTGATAGTCTGTTGCCCCTAGGCGCATTGCAAATTTCGCGAAATATGGATTGACCAGGTTCGTTGCAACTGCTAGTGCGATACCGTTATAGATGTTGATTTGCAAGTTGTCATTCAGATTCAGTTTAGGTCTCATCCCAGCTAGCGATCTTCTGCGCATATAGCCTCCATAAAATTTCGATATTCGAAACACATTATCATTATAAACCATGTATTGCAAAATACAAGGTACCAATTTGCACCTGTCCCCATTTGTTTTTCTTGACCTTGATCTTTTGATCTTGACCTTCCCCGGTGCCCCGCACCGACACTTGACCTTAATCTCTTGACTTTAATCCTTTGACTTTAATCTTTTCCTGCTCTACCTGCCTTCCCTGCTTTCCCTGCACTTGACCTTAATCTTAATCTTTTCCTAACTGCTTGGCGCTAGCCAAAAACTAACTTGACGCAGTCAAAAACCACTTGGCGTCAGCCA
>JAIOSU010000108.1 GCA_021107455.1 Clostridiales bacterium
CCTCAATTTCCAGACGTGCTTCTCTACTGAAATTTTCTTCTACTTTGCCAAGAACAAGTTCAAACAATTCACTTTCATCAAGATAATAAATATCTTCAGCCAATGAGGAATACTCTGAATATTCTAACTCATCGTTTGAAACAAGCGCTTCATAAAGTGATACGCCTTGTTCAGCAGATACATAATTATATGTGAAGTCAGCAATCAACCAGTCGGCTTCAAAATCGCTTGTCGCCTCACGATAAGATTTTGTAACATCGCCTGAATCCGTCAAGATGCCCATCTCATGATGAACTATCAATTGATCATATGCAAAGCTTCTATCATATGGTGCAAGTGCGGTCAATGCTTCCAGGCTTTTCTTTTGTCCCTCTAAATCTTCAAGCGATAAGTAACCTGCGTATAACCCGATCCACCCGTCCATGTCCATTGGCAAAAGATCTAAATAAGTTGTCCAAGTATCTACTGCAGTATCAAAATTTTCAAGTTCTTGAGCGGCTGAAGCATATCCATAAATGGCATAAGTGTTATATGGATCATTTTGAATCGCCTGAGCATAAAGCTCAAAAGCCCTTTGAAAATCATTCAGACCATAATAACTATTGCCTAAATTCGAGAGCGTAATACTGTCATCTGGATTAGATTTAAGTGACAAGGTAAGATATATTTTTGCATCCTCATTTTCATTTAAGTTCAGATGAGCCAAACCAAGATCGTTATACAGAGCCTCTAAATAGGATGAATCCACATTTGAGTTAAGAATTTCAGTATAATTCCTTATGGCTTCACGATCATGACCATCGCTGATCAGCAAATAGTTGTAGTAAAGCTTTTCATCAATACTCATAACTGGATACCGCTCACTGTGTTCGCTGATTACTTGTTTTACCAAGGTATCTTTTGCCTCATAATCAGTGAGCAGCTCAAGGAATTTAATCTTATTTGCGACAAGATTCAGGTTGTTCGAGAACTCGAGTGCTTGATTGACAGTATTGAGTGCCTTTTCGTATTCACCATACTTAAACTGGATATTGCTCACAGTGTATAGCACAGTATCTTGTTTGAATTTGGCTGCTGCATCCACGTTCACCATATTGCCAAATGCAATGGTGTAATAATCATCGTAGTCTTCAGACAATACAGCTTTTGAATAGTCCTGGTCTGTTTCGATATTCAGTGTACTCTGGGCACATCCTACAAGTGATCCAATGACCATTGTAAGCATTACCATTGACCTAATCAACGACCATGACAAATTTCTATTTCGCATCATGATTGATTTCCTCCCATATTTTGTAATAGCTTAATTTTTATGTATTGTGAAATTTAATGTACGACCCGAACTTGATCCTCTTGATTCTAACGTTTTCCATTGATACTCTCCTATATTTTCAATTATTTGATGCCGTCTTAAACAACAAAAAAAGCAGGGGTTGCCTACTTTTAAAATGGCAACCTGGCAGTCATAGCTTTAAGCTTTAGACCCATGGCTTTGCGTCCCAACCTTTCGATTGGTTTGCCGAATTCTTATTATCAATTATATTATATATCTTTTCAAAGTTGAAGTAACCCCTTATTAATGTGGGGTAGCTGATTGGGGAAAGGTGCAAATTGGTACTAGGGTTCCATCGATTTTAAGAGAACTTAATTGTACTTTCCTGTTATGCTAAGACCAAAATAACCAGGTTGCCTTAATATTCATAAATCAAAAGAACATGTGAATCAACCGAAGCTTGACTTATCAGTTCTTCTGAAAATCCTGACTTAGAATAAAGTACATAATATTTATCAAGTGCATCATCAAATCCCATGCTCTTTTCTCGCAACTTATTAAGTGTAGATGTTCCAACTTTCTCATTTTTCCATTTGCATTCACCAAAAATATAATTGCCATGAATATCAAATCCAACCATATCGATTTCCGTTTGTTTATTCCACCATCTACCTATTTTTACACATTTGACTGGTAACAACCCCTTCGAGTTGAGCTTTTTCATATGATCAAGCGCTATCTTTTCAAACTCCAATCCTATAAAATCACTTAATTGTTTATTGATCACTTCATCAAAAATAATTTCGGAACCCCCATCCACAATCTCTGAAAGATATGGGTACACAAAGCGATAATAAAAACGAAAAAAACTGTTGTCAATCATATATAGTCCCATTCTAGACTTAGGCATTTCTTTTGTTTTAATAGTACTAGGATATTCTTTACGTACAATACCTAAGTCAATCAAACTGTTTAAGTAATATGAGAGCTTTGTTTTTTCAATGCCAGTGAGCTGCACAATGTCATTTTGTTTGGTTCTTCCTAATGCTATTGCAGTAATAATTGCATTGTAGACACTCACTTCTCTCAATTCTTGTTTTAACAAAAATTCAACTTCACTAAAAAGAACTGCTCCGTTCTTAAGTATGTTATTGATGACATTGTCTTTAAATGATTTACTGGAATCAATTAGGCTCAAGTAATAGGGAACCCCACTAAAAACACTATAATATGCCACTTGTTGTTCGTTCTTCTCTGTGACATAGAAAGATTTCGTTGATTCAAAATCCAATTCACCCATTTTATAGATTCCAGTTGCTCTTCCATAAAGTGGATTTTTCTCACTAAGTACTTCCTTTTCCATAAAGCTCATCGATGAACCACATATGATAATCATGATATTTTTATCGCATAAATAATGGTCCCAAGCAGATTGCATGATAGATGGAATGCTTGCATTTCCTTCAACCAAATATGGGAATTCATCCAAAACGATGACGGTTTTCTCATCATTTTGAAGATTTTCAGAAATATATTGAAAGACATTTTCCCAGTGATCAAAAGTATCTGAGTAAATCTTTTTGTCAAAGTGTTCTGTGACAATTCCCGTTAATCTTTTAAGTTGCAAGGCATCTGTTATTTGATGTCCATAATAGAAAATGTGCTTTTTATCCTTAACAAATTGTTTTAACAATTCTGTTTTGCCAATTCTTCTTCTACCATAAATAATTATAAATTCAGACTTTGTACTTGAATACTTTTCATTAAGAAATTCCAATTCTTTTTTTCGACCTATAAACATCTTCAATAACACCTACTTTCTATATGAAAAGCATATCACTATGAAAGAGTATAGTCAAGACTAGTATAAACACGACTATACTAATCTTGATTATACCCTTGGTGTTCGGACCGGTTCGCCTTTAGGTGAGTTTTTGCCAAAACGGGGCTGTCGGGAAATAGATAGCCCCGTTTATTTTCTCATCACATGATCTTATAACTTGACCTCCGGTCGCTCCATCGGAGCGCCGATCACTTAAGGTACTAATTGGGGAC
>JAIOSU010000091.1 GCA_021107455.1 Clostridiales bacterium
AATTTGGTGGAGATATATTGGATTCTAATGATAATATTATTTTCAACGTTACTGACAAGGGTTATTATTATTTTAGGAATGGCACTGATCTCAGAAATATTACTACGGATTTAACCAATAATAACTTGATAAAAATTGATGATACTGATCCTATTGTTAAAGATTTAGATAGTTTGATTGGAATCACGTTGGGGGGCAGTAGTCCTTTGTGGAATGAAGAGTAGAGAATTAGCGATACTGAATAGGAGTGATCCTCATGAAATCAAGTAGGAATAGAAAAAAAGGCATGACATTGGTAGAAATCATAATTGCACTGGCCATTATTGGCATTATGGCAATATCTTTTTTGACTATTTTCACAAGTAGCTTTTCAACAATATTTTCTATGGGCAGAAGAACTAAGGCGATGAATGACGAAGCTCAAATGTATATGGATCAGATTTACAATGGGACAGCGGTTGCTTCTATTGATAGTTTGCCAAATGTTGATGTTTTTGAATCTTCAGACTCAAGTGGACTTAGATTGATTACTGTCACTGTAACTTACTCTCAAAACCAATCAGTCAAGTTAACCGGATTAGTCCCCTAGGAGGTGACAATAATTATGAAAATCAAAAATACTTCACATAGAGGTGTTACATTAATAGAATTAATTATTGTCATCACATTAATCGCAATTGTGATTGCAGGTGCATTTTCAATATTTACTTTTGGGAATAAAACCTTCAAAGGTGCCAGTAATCAATTTGATCTACAAACAGATGTAAGATTCGCTCTAGACGCTTTGACTAGTGATGTAAGATATGCAACTACTTTGCAAGTGCTTGATTCATCTGATTTTGATATTGCCAATTTGAACGTTAAGGATGCAAATGGAATCTATGTTAATATAGGTCCATATGATACTTATATTTATTATGATGATACTCTCAAATCTGTAGTCAAAATAAGTAGAGAAACTTATAACAGTTTTTCTGTTAAACCAGATGCGGATTTGAAATTTTCTCTTGTTGGTTCACCAGCTAGCAGAATAAATTTTGAGTTAACTGCATCAAATACAGCGGATGGAAAAGAGTTTGAAGTGAGTTCTGAAATTTTAATGTTGAATATCATTAGAGCTGATAATAGTTCTGGAGCTAGTGGTGTGTCTAATGGCGTTGGGATAAAATATGTATCACCTGAATCCTACATTTCTGAATTGCAATTTCCTGTCACTCAATTAATTGGAACAAATGATGATCAAGAAGTTGAAATCACATTTGATAAAGATGTAAAGCTTGTGAACTTTTCTGTTAGTCCTGGTAAAACTAATAATTCTCTGACTGCTTCTCATGTTTTGATTACACCTGGTGTTGGGTCTGCTACCATGTCATTTTTGATTGAGTTTAAACATTTAGGAGGAAATCCAACAAGCTTTGTTGATAATGATAGAATAACTTTAATTTTAACATTCGGGAGTTCAGATGAGTATCAGGCAGTATATGACTTGCTTTATGTTGGTGGAGGTACTAAAGCGTGGATTATTGAGTGATGTAAATCCAATTTAGATTTACAAAAAAAATATTTTGCCGTATAATATTAAAAGGTTTATAATTACACGGCAAACCAATCGAAAGTTTGGGACGCAAAGCACGAAATCTAAAGTAGAAATACAATGATGGTTCGGCTGCAGTAGAGATGCTGCAGCTTTTTCGTGTCATAAAATTAAGTTCGGATATAAAATGGAGGAACTAAATGCGAAATGAAAAGGGTTCGGCGCTGGTGTTTGTGCTTATAATATTCGCTGTGATGATGATTCTAGGTACGAGTGTGCTATCAATATCACTTTCTGAAACAAATTTTGTAGTCCAGGATGTGAAAAAGATAAAAGCGGATTATACAGCAAGATCAGGTGCAGAAGCAATGGCTTCCTATCTCATAGAGCATCCTGATAAAATTCAGGATACAATCGACCAAACTGCGTTTCAACCAGCTAGTGGTAGTCTGAATGGTATTTCGTTCGAGCTCACGGTCGAAGGCTCAGGAGAACAATTTAAAATCACCTCCTCAGCTATGAATGGCAATGTAGTTTCAACTGTCAACTTGGATATGTTTGGTGGAAGAACAAATCTTATGGACTTCTCATTATTCTCTAATGAAGCCCCATTAACAGGGAAAAACCATGAAGGTAATGTTGGCACAAATGCCAATATTTTTGAAATTTTCAGTGATAATTTGATTGATGGTAATGCACAAGTTGTTAATGCATTGAGTATTGAGGATTTGAAAAATAAAGTTACTGGTACAGTAAGCAGCGTTACAAATGAGGTCACAATCCCGCCGATAGATACCGGATTATTTGTGGACATCTTGCCAGATAAGGAAGCACATAGCATTTCTTCGGGCAATGTGAAATACTACAAAACAACTTATATTGGAAAAAATGCAAATGGGGGTACTTTTACAGCTAGTGGTGGAGGAACTCTTCATATTCTTGTAGATCAATTTGGTGGAAATCTGGATATTGAAGTATTGAATAGCACCAAAGTGATTATTTACTGTGAAGCATCTAGTATAACTTTTAATGGCAACCCCAATTTGCCCGTGGTTATGTATGTGCCCAATGCTTTCGTTACTTTAAGTGGTGGTGGTAATGGAAAAGTAACTGGTCAGATCGTTTGTAATGATTATGAGGGACCTACATCCAATGCTTTTGATTTTGTCGCATTGGACTTGGATATGGATGATTTGGCTATTTCTACTTCCAATGGAGTGATTAAGCGCCAAAAATACAGTAAATAATAAGATTGGAGTAATGATAATGCGATTTGTAAAAGTTAAAATGAACAGAGGAATGACATTAATCGAAGTCATAATAGCTATGGCCATAATTGGGATTATTGCTGTAGGACTTATTCAGATGTTCACAATGAGTATGATTGTCATATCAAATGCTGGTAAAAAAACACAATCAGCCTATGATGCTCAAAAGCATGCTGAGCATTCACTCACTTCAAAATATAGCAATACTCCAGATGTGGATGAAGAACTTTTATTGACAATTGGTGGAACGACCATTATAGCACCAGGAAGAAAGGTAAAAGTCGAATCACAACTCAGCAATGGCGAGATTATCAATATTGAAGTATTCCAGCCAAAACATTGATAGGGAGAATTGGGATGATTAAAAAAATAAAAAAGTACAGAGCTGTGACTGTGGTGGAGCTATTGATTGTCATTGGGATAATTGGAATAGTAATGGCTGTAGGATCATCACTATTGGTATTTGGAACCAGAACCATGAGGATTTCAGAGACAAAAGCTTCAAATCAGTTTGATGTCCGAGTGCCGATTGGACAAATTGAAGATTTAATTCGTTATGCTGGACAACTTGAGATTATTGACACGCCACCAATTAGTGGATCCTTAGACAATTATGTGATTCTTGATTCTGGTGTTGATAATCAAATTGTTCACTACGTAAATGGAGTCGAAAAAAAAATCCCAGGTTTATCAGTTGAAGGTGGATATGATTTTCAGGTGAAATTAAAATCTGGGACGACGAATACCATTGTCTTAAGACTTGCTAAAAGTGGTGTTGCCGGTTTTAATTTGGAGACTGAGATTGTAGTTCTGAATTTAGCAGGTAATGACGTTGAAGGTTTAACTGAAGGGATTGGTTTCACTTACGGTGAACAACTGGAATCACCTGTTGTTGTAGATGATGTAGATGAAGAGGATGATTCTGAAATTACAGTCACAATTGATAATGGCAAATCTGGTAAGAAAGAGCTTCAACTTGTTTTCAGTGAAAGTATTTCAAATGTTGTTATGACTAGTGCGGACAGTATTGACTATTTAGGGTTGAATCGATATAGATTCAATCAAGATAATAAATTTCCTGATGGTTCGTCCTTGATAATTTCTTTTAAGGATGCTTCGAGTAATGATCATGAGATCAAAATGATTTTGGATGGTCAAAACTGGAGTTTGAAATAACCCAAAACACTTGAAATTCCTTAATCTTTTATTGAATAGATGTAACATTTGTCATTTACATGACGATATTTTTATACTATAATAATGATAAGTAAATAACTTTGGCAAACTGCTTGAAAAAGTAGGGCGCAAAGCA
>JAIOSU010000077.1 GCA_021107455.1 Clostridiales bacterium
AAGTCGGGTTTTCCGTGGTGCCATTTGCGTATCCCGAGGTGACTTCATAGACTCCGTGGATTCTTTCCATATAGGCTTCAACGCCCCAGAAACAGCCACCAGCCAAGTAGATTTCGCGCATTTTGTCCATGTCATAATCCACTTTCGCTGCGATTGTAACGGGTTTTGTGGAACACGCTGTCAACAAAAGTATGATGGAAAGCCCAAGAACAAGTAAAATGTTTCTCATGACGGTTCTCCTTCCTACTGTTGCCTAGTATATTTTCTCAAAGGTCTCGTTGATTGTGGCATTGTCTGTATGACCAGGTAGTATTTTTACCAAAACGCCATCGGATCCAATGTATGCAGAAGTTGGATAGGCTCTGACGCCGTATGATTTTGCGATGGTGCCATTTTCATCGAGTAGCACTTCGATGTTGTCATAGTCGAGGCCATCAAACCATTTGATGAAGTCATCTTTCTCCATCTCACCATTGTAGCCTGGGGAGACGATTGTTATGACTTTGTAATCAGTTGCGTCTGTTGAAAGTGTGTTCAGTTCATCTATTCCAGCCAAACATATGGAACACCATGATGCCCAGAATTTTACGTAGACACGTTGCCCTTTGAGTGTTTCAAGTGAAACTGTATCGCCGGCAAGGTTGATCAGTTCAAAGTCTTCTGCCATCTTGCCATCGTTTGTCATGACATCTGTGGCCATTTCGTCTGAAGCCATTTCATCTGCAGCCATTTCATCTTTTACCATTTCATCTTTTACCATTTCATCTGCTGCCATTTCATCAGGTTCAGTCATCATGGCTTCTTCAGCCATAGTGTCAGGTTTTTGGTTGTATGCCAAGTAAAACGCAACCGATACAACCAGAATAATTAGCCCTATAATTATTATTACACTTCTTTTCATACCCATATCCCTCACTTTCAAATTAATCTTTCAAACCATGCAGTTACAACATTTAATTTTTGTGTCATTAAGAGTAGGCCCATCAGAACGATGAGTGCGCCACCGATTTTTTTGATGCGTCCAAGGTACTTCTCCAGATTTTGAAAATATCGAAGTAGAACCGAGGAGAGTAGTGCCAAAACGATAAATGGAACAGCAAGCCCCATGGTGTATAAAAACATGAGCCATCCACCATATGCCGCCTGGCCGCCACCAGCTGCCACAACTAAAACTGCGCCAAGTACAGGGCCGACACAAGGTGTCCATGCAAAGCTGAATGTTAGCCCTAGTAGATAAGTACTGAGGTATTTGTTTTTTCCTCTTGGACGTACTTTGAGTGTCTTGTATTTTTCTAGAAATTTGAATCGGATCAATTCCATTTGATGTAATCCCATGAGTACAACTATTGCGCCACCGATTATGTAGAAGCTGTCCAACTGAATCAAATTACCGATTGCTCCAAATCCAAAACCGAGGGTTACAAAGGTTGTCGAAAGACCACCGACAAACAGTAACGTTTTGATGATTGGCTTGAAGCTGAACTTCTTACTTTCCGCATCTTCGGTCAAGATGCCAATGTAAACAGGTATCAATGGAAATGTACATGGTGCAAAGAATGAGAAAAAACCTGCTATAAACACGGTGCTCATAAATAAGGTCATCTTGTCGCCCCCTTTCATATGCTATATGTTAATTATAGGACTGATCAGGTCTAATTGAAATAGATTATCAATAGGGAAATCTTTGTTTTCATCATTATATTAAGGGTATTTTTTTTACAGGAGGGGATGTCTATGAGAAAATTACTATGGATTGTAATGATTGTTGTTTTTGCCATGTGGGGGTTAAGTGGATGTGGCGGTAGCGAAGAGGTTGTAGCATCTGAGCAGATTTCCGAGGAGAGCGGTAAGAATGCTGAGGAAGTTGTTGCATCTGGGGAGAATGTTGAAGAAGCAGAAACAGAAGCAGCAGCAGAAGAAGTTGCTGATACTGAAGTGGTGGTAGTTTCTGAAGAAAAGGTTGAGCGAGTTGCTGATGCAGACGGAATAAATCTTGGGAATATAGCCAATAGTAATTTTTGGTCATTCCAGGGCAACGAATTATTTTATACGGCAAATTATGATGTGGGAATTTATAACCTTGAGACCGGAGATTTGTCAAAAGTCGAGAATCATGGTGGCAACAACAGTTATGTTGTTGGAAATGATTTGTATTTTTCTCACATCACGGGGATCAGGCGAGCGGACCTCAGTACAGGAGAGTATGTACAGCTTAGTAATTCACGGGCTAATTACATCAATGTTCATGAAGATTGGGTCTATTTTGTCAATTCGATGGATAACGATACGATCTACCGAATGAAGACAGACGGATCTGAACCACAGCAACTGAGTATACTTTCATCAGTACGTTGCCTTATTCAATATGATGGTTATCTTTATTTCAATCCTTACTCCGAATACAACAAACTCTATCGTATGAAGTTGGATGGCAGTGAGCTTGTAATGATCAACGATCAATGGGTACCGTTTTTTATGATTTATGATGGGAAGTTGTATATGTCCCAACATGGGGAATATGGAATTTTCAGGAGTGAGCTTGATGGTAGTGGAAAAACCAAACTGACGGATTATTACGGTGATTTTTTCAACATTACTAGTGACAATGTTTTTTATAATAATGCTGCTGAAAATTATCAATTGTATCGCATGAAAATCGATGGTTCAGAGAATGAACTTTGGCTGGAGCAATCCGTAGTCTACATGTGCGTTAATGATGGGTATCTCTACTTTTTCAATGAAAAAGATGCTGAACGGCGCGTACATCGTATGCGATATGATTCCAAAGAACTTGAACTCATGAATTTACCAAGTAGTATATGAAATAATGGAATGTCACTATGGGCAAAATTGGAGGTGCTTTATGAATTTATTTGTGTTGTGGACAAATCCGGATCCAATAACATCTGAAAAAATGGTTTTTATGTACACGCTCAACAGCAAACTTAAAAAATGGTGGCCTGAAGTGACTTTGATCATTTGGGGGGCTACAGCGAAATATGTGGCAGAAGATTTGGATGTGCAAGCTGCAATGCAGTCAATGCTACGCGCAGGGGTAAATGTAAGTGCCTGTAAAGCTTGTGCGGATCAGTTGGGTGTTACGGAAACTCTAAAAGAATTGGGAATCGAAGTAAAATATTGGGGAGGACCCCTTACAGAAGTGTTAAAAGGTGAAGATAAGTTATTGACTGTATAGTAGACATAATTGAGGAAAGTAAAGATTTGAGTTGATTTGGCTCAAATCTTTTTTGTGCGAATTTTCTGAAAATTTGTTGTGACTTGGAATAATTTGATTTATAATGGACGTGTGAGTCGTGGTAATACCACGAGCAAAGGAGGTGCGCATGCGTTTGTCAGCAGAGGAACAAGTTGAAAAGACTTTGATTCAGAGCATATTTGGTGGTGATTACAAAGTGAACGATTTTCTTCCACCTGAACGAAACTTGGCTGAAATACTTGGATTCAGTAGACCAGTAATTCATAAAGCGATTATTCGCCTGGAAAGCAAGGGACTTGTCAGTATTGTACCAAGGCAGGGTGTTCGTGTGAATGATTACCGCGAATCGGGAAAGCTTGAATTATTGGAAGCGCTATATGAAATGTTCAAATGGAAGATTGACATTGATATGCATCGGTCCATCCTCTCATTTGTTAAAGACAATTTAACTAGGGTGATGCATGACGCTATGAATAAAAAGACGATTCCTTATAAAGAGAATCTCGAATTTGAGAATCCTGAAGATCTGTTTCTCTGGATGCATCACTATGCCATGTCATCTGACAATGTTTTATATGCGATGCTTTTCAATGAATTCAGGACGGGCATCATCAATGTCAGTGCTTTTTTGCTAAGTGAAAAACAGAGTGATTTTCAAGTGATGCGGATGAACATTGATAAAGTGATCCAAAACGGCTTGGAAGAGGAGCTTTTGTCGTCGATAGAGGTGTTCTTTGGGGATATTGAAAAACTTTGGATCAGGAGGTGTGAGGATGAAGCTCAATCCGGCAGTTAAGTCTTTTTTCAGTGCATTTATCATACTTTTTATCTTATATATCGGAACGGGATTATCGTTATATGTTGTGCCGGGTGCAAACAGCGACTGGGTATGGCCGCTGGCTTCCATATTGGTTCTGGGAAGTGATTCGGGGGGCATGATTATTGCAATAACTGTTTTCTTGTTGATTATTGGCGGTGCGATACATATTCTTAAGGAGACCGGGCTTATTGAAGGGGTCATTCAGGCAACTGTTCGAAGGTTCAAGGATCGATCATTTATGTTGCTGTCACTCCTTGTCTTGCTTTTCATGAGCATGGGCGCATTTGTGGGAGTATTTGAGGAAGTGGTACCTTTGGTGCCGCTCATGATTATACTGGCAAAGCGTATGGGGTGGGATGACATGACTGGACTTGGCATCAGCGTTTTGGCTTGTGGACTTGGTTTTGCCGCAGCGGTGTCCAATCCTTTCACTATAGGTGTGGCTCAAAAGCTTGCTGAATTGCCCATCTTTTCGGGGGCGCTTCTCAGAGTCGCTGTTTTTATATCAGTCTATGTGATTCTGGTATCATTTTTATGGATCAGAATAAAAAAGATGAAAGTGAATCCTCATTTGGAAGTGGAAATGGAAGTGGTGGGTGTTCTTGGTACGAGTGTTCCTAAGAAAGCTTATGTGGTCTTCATTGCTTTAATGTGTGGTATGGCTGCATTTATTGCGTTGTCGCCTTTTGCTTCAATACTTAGAGATCTGAGCTTGCCTTTTATCGCCCTTGTATTTATGGTTTCGGCTGTGAGTGTGGGAATGATTGTTAAACGTGATTTAAGATGGGTCGGACGACATTATTTCAAAGGTGCAGTGGATATGTCTCCTGCGATCTTATTGATTTTACTAGCGACAGGAATCAAACATTTGATGGTGGAAGGTAAGCTCCTTGATATCATTTTGGATTTCATGGCAAACAATTCTGGAAATCTCGATTCCTTTGTGTCAATCTTGTTGGTTTTTGTTTCCGTTTTGGGACTGAACTTCTTCATAGGGTCGGGGAGCGCTAAAGCGTTTATACTTATGCCAGTTGTGGTACCTATGATGGACCTGATTGGCGTATCACGTCAACTTGGAGTTCTAGCCTTTCAATTTGGTGATGGTTTTTCAAATGTGCTTTATCCCACTAATGCGGTACTACTCATCGCACTTGGGATTTCAGGAGTGAGTTACGGGAAATGGCTTAGATTTGTGATTCCGATCCAAGCGTTGATGCTGGTGATTTCCGTCGCATGGCTTTGGATTGCTTATCAAATTGGATATGGGGGATAGAAAGGGGTAACTTATGCAGTTTAATCTCAACAGTACATTTTTATTTTTGGTTGCGGGGTCAGTAATTCTATTTGTTTTGGCGCAATCGGTATACTTTTTGGTCAAGGCACTTGCTGAGGCCAAGCGTATTGGAATGGATTCATCAATACTGAAAAGAACCATCAAGTCCAGTGCTGCTTTTACTGTCGCACCGGCTATTTCGATTTTACTCGGTGTCATCTCATTGTCAAAATTTCTAGGGTTGCCATTACCGTGGTTAAGGCTTAGTATCCTCGGTGCGCTCACATATGAACTGACTGCTGCGGCATCTGCTGCATCAACGGTTGGCGTTTCCGTGACAGAGGCCATCAAAGATCCAGTGGCTTATACTACAATTGTTTGGGTTATGACTCTCGGAATCATTCCAAGTGTTTTACTGATCCCACTTTTCCTCAAAAAAATTCAAGGGGGGATTGTTTCCCTTAAGAAGCGCGATAAGGTTTGGGGCGATCACTTTATGACAGCAATCTTCATGGGCATGATCTCGGCATTTTTGGGTGTCGTTTTTGCCACGGTCACTCAGGGTATTAGAGGATGGATTCCTGTCTTTGTTTTGATGTTCTCGGCCGTGGTCATGACGGTATGTGGTTTGTTCATCAAAAAGTATAAACTCAAGTGGCTTGAGGATTATGCACTACCGTTTAGCATTATTGGCGGTATGTCGTTTGCAGTTTTCATTACACAAGTGATCAATTAGGAGGGCAACATGCGAAAAAAACCTTATGAAGAACAAATACATGTGTATGGACGCGTGTGGATGCTGACTGCTTTTTTTATGATGTTGATGGTCCCCACTGCAATCTGCGCATACTATGATGCGTGGCCAACTCTGTCTGCGGTGGCCAAAGGACTTCTTGGAGTGGCACCGATTTTTTGGACAGTTGCGGTCACTGAGGTGATCACCTTTACGCCGATGCTTGGCTTAGGTGGTGCTTATCTAGCTTTTGTCACTGGAAATCTTACAAACTTGAAAGTGCCCTGTGCACTATATGCCATGGAAAATGCAAAAGTTAAGCAAGGTACTCTTGAAGGAGAGCTGATTTCCACCATTGCGATTGCGGTTTCATCAATTGCGACTGTGCTGATTATAGCGCTTGGTGTTTTGATGCTTGCACCACTCACACCTGTACTCAATTCTGAAATGCTGAAACCGGCTTTCGATAATATTCTTCCCGCACTGTTCGGTGGACTTGCTGTGGTTTATGTGAGTAAAAACTGGAAAATCGCATTGTCTCCACTGATTTTTATGATTATATTGTTCGTTAGTGTGCCATCGCTGGCAGGATCGGTTTCCGTATTGGTGCCAGTTGGTGCTTTGATTGCGATTGGCATGGCCAGACTTTTGTATAAAAAAGGGCTGATATAGGAGGATGAGTATGGGGTATGCAAAAGAAGATGGTGCTGCTATAGCGAGCAGGCTTTCTCAGATGATCAGATGTGAGACAGTGAGTTATAATGATCTTGAAAAAATTGATTTTAGGCGTTTTGATGAATTTAAAGTGTTGTTGGAAGAGCTTTACCCTGAAATCCATAAGGTTTGTGAGCGCTCATTTCATGGAAGAACCGGGATTCTATACAGGTGGGCTGGCAAATCGAATCGAGATGTGACAGTTCTTATGTCACATTATGACGTCGTGCCTTGCAATGAGGCGTTATGGAACAAATCGCCTTTTTCGGGCGAGATTGATGGTGAGTACGTTTGGGGAAGAGGAACGCTCGATACTAAAGGAACCTTGTGTGGTATTGTGGAAGCGGCTGAGGCTTTGATTAGGAATGGGTTTATTCCTGAGAACGACATATATTTTTCGTTTTCCGGGGATGAGGAAATCAGTGGTCCATCAGCACCAGCTATCGTTGAGTATTTAAAGTCACATGGCATAAGGCCTGCACTAGTTCTGGATGAAGGGGGAGCTATCGTTGAAAATGTTTTTCCCGGCGTGAGCAAACCAGTCGCTGTGATAGGAACCGGTGAAAAAGGATATCTGGATTTGTGTCTCGTTATGGAAGGCAAAGGCGGACACTCGTCCGCACCACCGGCACATTCTCTGGTGGGGAGTCTTGCAAAGGCTGTTGTCAAGCTAGAGAACAAGCCCTTTGATGCTCATTTGACACCTCCTGTAATGGAGATGTTCAAGACACTTGGCGGCGAAAGTACATTTTTATATCGGATAATCTTCGCCAACTTATGGCTGTTTATGCCGCTTTTAAAGGTTTTATTCACTAAACAAGGCGGAGAAATGAATGCTTTGATTCGTACTACTACTGCCATTACGAAGATGGAAGGCAGCAAAGCATACAATGTGCTTCCTCCATATGCGGAGATTGGTTTAAATCTTAGACTTATGCCTGACGATACTGTGGCGAGTGCTAAAAAATATGTGGAAGACACCATTGATAACCCGGATATTAAAGTGGAGGTGGTGGAATCGAGAGAAGCATCGCCAATATCTCCTACAGGAAGCAAAGGGTGGCATCATGTCAAAGAGGCTGTCCATGAAACATGGGAAGGGGTTTTGGTATCACCCTATTTGATGCTTGCTGGCAGTGATTCCAGACATTTTTGTGAGATTTCAGATCATGTACTTCGTTTTTCAGCCATGCCGCTTTCTAAAGAAGAGCGGGGACTTATTCATGGCAATGATGAGCGAATATTAATTGAAAATTTGGTTGATACGGTCCGGTTTTATGAGAATCTAATTCGAAAATTATAGTGTGGTGATTAAAATTGAAGAAAATTGAGAGACTAAACGGCATCATTTACTTGATCAAAGAACGAAAAAGAATCAGTGCGAGGGAGATAGCGGATTATTTTGAAGTCAGTCTTCGCACGGTTTACAGAGATATTGATGCACTGTCACAGATAAAAGTTCCAGTCATATCCTACGAAGGGGTGGGCGGAGGCTATGAGATTGATGATGCCTATTTTCTGCCAACGGTCAAGCTTTCGGATGAGGAACTGAACCTCTTGATGCTCGCACTCATGGCGGGGAAAGAGATTCAAGTGCCTGGCAGTGGTCTGACTTATGAAATGCTGACACTAAAACTTAAGAACGTGCTATATTCGCAAAACAGAAGGGGCTCTAGTGCGTTTCTTGATAATTGTGTTTTTTATACTGGAAATATTCGACCCAATTGTTATCCGGATCACCTTTTGAAAACATTGATTCAAAGTTTTGAAGAGCATTTGAAGCTCAAAATCACATATTTTACTCCGCTCACCAATTCAACCAATGATCGATTGATTTCTCCTTATAGACTGGAGTATGATTTGGGGGGATGGTATTTGGTCGCATATTGTCATCTGAGGGAGTCAAAGAGAATGTTCAGATTAGATCGCATTCGTTCTTTGGAGTTGACTGAGCTGAGAAGTGAGGCAGATAAATGTCTACCATTTATCAATGAGGAGAACGCCGCGCTGGAAGCTGGCGTTACAGTTGAAATGGATGATGATCTCTATCGGTTGATCCTTCAGGATACCGTCATGAGTGGTCATAATATATTGAGTGATCAGCCATTGACTATAAAATTATATGCTCACGAAAACAATGTGTTGGAACTGTTAATGAGAAATCCGGACAAAGTGAGAGTTCTTGAGCCGGAAACTATGATCAGGAGTATTCGTGAGAGAACAGAGCATCTAATCAATAATTATTTTAAACTCTGACAGGTATGTGTCAGGGTTTAGCTGATACTATGATAATGAGGTGATTAAAATGAAAAAAGTAACAGTGTTCTATTATGATGAATTTGCAGAGTTTGAAATCGTACTAGCGTTATTGTTGATGAGAGGTAAAAGTGAAGTGTCCACTGTAGCACTGGAAAAGCGCAACTATTTAGGCGAGGAGATGCAGTGGTATTGCAATGAGAATACACTTGTTGACGTAGATCCTTCAAAAATTGATTTATTTTTGATTCCTGGTGGAGACTCAAGACCTCTATATGGAAATGTCGAACTGAAGGTCTTTATTGAAAAAGTGGTAGAAGGTGGAGGAAAAGTCGCAGGGGTCTGTGGTGGGGCGGTTCTTTTGGCAGAGCTTGGCTTATTGGATGGTAGAAGATGTACGGGAAATACCAGTGGTATTTTAGAAACTGATGAAGTTTATTCTTTGTATGAGAAGACTAATCTAGTGAAAGATGAGTACGTGGTAGTTGACGGTCCTTTCATTACAGGTCAAGGGCAAGCGTATGTTGAATTTGCTGTGGAAGTTGCACGTCAAATGGACTGTGTGACTGACGAAGCTGATTTTGCAGAAACACTAAAATGGCTTAAAAATGACAGAAGTTAAGAGAGGATGAAATGAAGTTTGAACATTTTATAGATTTTGACAGGTATGGAGACACTCTTTTTGCACAAGGAAAGCTTGATGAGGTGCTGGATTTGTTTCTCCGGGCATCAGAAGTGCTCCCAAAAGAGGATTATGATAGTGAGTATTTTTTGATCACAAGCAATATAGCTTCACTTTATCGTAGAAGTGGTAAGATGGATGAGTTTTATGGTGTGGTAAAGGAACTCATTGAAAGTGGTTATGCCTGCGGCAACTGGATCATAAAAGCACTTTTTGAAATGGAACGTGATGGTGTCAATATGCTTCTGGAGAAAAACAATTTGCTTTTGGAAAGAGCTCAAGAAAAAGCGAAGATGCAGTACAAAGTATGTCTTCCCAGTGACTATAAGGCAGATCGGAAGTATCCTGTATTCTTTGTGCTTCACGGTGATGGAGCAGATGGAAATATACATAATTTTTCTCAATATTGGACTCAGGAGGCTTTTGAAAGTTTAGGTTGTATCACTGTTTACGTCCAATCTTCACAGGTTTACTGCCATGGTGGCTTTCAGTGGAATCTGGATGTAGAGCGAGCGAAGGAGGACATAAGAAAATGCTATAGTGAGGTGTCTGAACTGTATTCTGTTGATTCAGATCGAATGTATGTGGGTGGATTCTCAGGAGGTGCAATGATTTCTGTAGAGTTTGCCATGGAGGATGTCATACCACTAAGAGGATTTATTTCACTATGTCCTGGGAGTTTAATCGATTACTTTAATGCAGAAAAATCCGTTGCGGCATCTAGGCGCGGGGTCAAAGGTGTTATTATGGAAGGCGATCTTGATCTTGAACCTAGTGTTCAGAGTATTCTTAAAGGATTTCATGACACTGGTGTGGAATGCAAATATGTAATCAATAAAGGTTTAGGCCATGTTTGTCCGGTGGATTTGACTGAGAAATTAAAAGAAGCTATGATGTTCCTGTTCAGTTGATTGGATGTTAAATTGAAGTGGTTTTTAATTATGAGCACAGTTTTAGTGAAGACTAAAACTGTGTTTTTTTATTTGCCAGGTACCAATTTGCACCTGTCCCCAATTGGAAATGTAAAAAATATCAAAATACCATTTGATTTCTAAATCGATTTCGTTATAATGAAAAGTACAAGAACTTATATAGTTGAGATCAAATAAATGAGATATCGGAGTGACTGATTAATGAAATATTACCTTGCAATAGATGTTGGTGGAAGTGCCACCAAAGTCGGAATCCTTGATGAACAGGGGACCATCCTCAGTAAAGAGAGTTTTAAGACTCCAAGAGACAACTATGAACATTTAATGAGTGTACTAGTAAAAGCTTTTCATTGGGGAAAGAATCAAAAGGAACTTCAAGGAATTGCAATGAGCTTACCTTTTGTCTTTGACAGTATTACTGGTGAAGTCATTAGTGAAGGACCATTTCCTTTCATATCAGATAAAGACATAATAAAAGATCTTCAAAATGTTACCGGATTTCCAGTTTCAGCAGAAAATGATGGTAATTGTGCAGCTCTTGCAGAAGTATGGCTTGGTTCTGCCAAAGATGCTCAAAATATTGCACTTATCGTGTCGGGTACAGGCATCGGTGGAGCAGTGATTCAAAATCGTGAAGTGTGGCATGGGAAGAATCATTTCAGCGGTGAATTTGGCATGACTCTTTTGGGGTGGGATTCTAATGGTATACCCTATTCCTGGAGTGAAGTGGGATCGACCTATGGACTTGTCAAGTCTTATGCCAGGAAGAAAAATATTGATGTCAACACCGTCACCGGTAAAATAATTTTCTCTGAAATGGATGCCGGGGATGAAGATGCGAGATTTTGTGTTGACCAGTTTATTAAATATTTCGCTCAAGGTATCCATAACATCCAGCATACCTTTGATCCGGAGCTGGTACTGATCGGTGGTGGAATCAGTGAACGGGAAGATCTGATTTCCAGAATCAATGAT
>JAIOSU010000095.1 GCA_021107455.1 Clostridiales bacterium
AACTCCACATCTCGCATCTCGCTGCGAGGCTCAAAGTGGATCAACTTGAGTTCAGACAAAAGCATTTTGTCAAGCAAGGCGGCTTGACAGCGACTGAGGGGATTTTCAATGAAGAGATCTATTTGGAAGATATGGTGGAAAAAATCAAGGCCATCAGTGGTTACCCGAATAGACATGATACACCAAATAAATGGACTGGATATGGTATTTCTGCGATTCCACACGGTGGAGGATTCACCGGCGACGGAGAAGCGACCCATATCAAAGCGGTGGTCAAGCTCCGAAAAGAAGAAAATGGTACAGTGACTATACTTGTCTCAAACGTCGAGATGGGGCAGGGCGCCATCACAACACTGACAAAAATTGTGGCCTCCGTACTCGATCTGCCTATGGGAAAAGTGAAGTATGAAGTGCCCGATACATTTAAAGTACCGGATTCTGGTCCTACGGTCGCATCACGGACCACCATGGTCGTCGGTAGATTGATTGCTATTGCAGCCAAAAACCTCAAACCTTATATGGACCAACCGGGTGAGCATACGATCACAGAACATTTCGTCAAGCCGGATTACGTCAAATGGAATCAGGAAACTTTCAAAGGTAACGCTTATATGGCGTACTCCTGGTCGATCCTGCTGGCTAGAGTGGTAGTGGATCCAATCACTTATGAAGTGGACTGCACAGATATTTGGGGCGTCTATGATGTCGGGATTCCAATAGATGAAAAATTGCTGCTGGGCCAAGTTCACGGTGGCATCGTTCAAGGACTGGGCTATGCGCTGATGGAGCATATGACATCGGAGGAAGGTCACATTGAACAAATCGCCTTCTCAAGTTATCCTATTCCAACTTCCATGGACATTCCTAAAATGCATGCGGACTGGATCATCAACAGATATGTGGATGGACCATTCGGGGCAAAAGCAGCTGGGGAACTGACACTTGTTGGAGTAGCTCCAGCAATCTCTGCCGCAGTGGAAGATGCCATAGGCAGATGGACTAACATCATACCGGTGACACCGGAAATCATAGAAAGGATACTGAGATGATGCGATATGAATTTATGCTAAATGGAACATCATATATGGTGGAAGGCGATTTGACGAGAAGACTTCTCGATGTCATCCGTGAAGATCATGGGCTCATGGGCACAAAAGAGAGTTGCCAGGAAGGAGAATGCGGCGCATGTTTGGTTTTCATCGATGATGAGATCTACAATTCATGCCTTGTACCGATTGGCAATGTCATCGATCATTCTGTGGTCACGATTGAACATTTCTCCAAATCCACGGATTATGAACGGATCGCAAAAGCTTATCTCGATACTGGCGCAGTCCAGTGTGGTTACTGCACTCCGGGTATGGTCATGGCAACACAAGCGTTACTGAAGCAAGACAAGAAGTTCACACTCGACGAAATCAAGCTCGAACTGTCCGGCAATCTTTGCAGATGTACAGGTTACCAAACCATTTTCGAAGCAGTGGAAAAGCTACTGGAGGAGGTGCAAGAGGATGTTTGATAGCTATAGGCCAGCAACTCTTGAAGAAGCACTGGAACTGATGGGTAAAAAAACACTCATTCCTCTTGCAGGTGGAACGGATTTGATGATCCGCGCAAGAAACTTTCAAGGTGCCAGTCGTAATTTCAAAGGCGACGTGATTTTGATCGCACACCTGAATGCACTCAAAGGCATCACAGAAACTGAAGAAGCCTATGTCATAGGTGCAAATGTCACTCAGGCGGAAATGGTGGCTAGTCCTATACTTCCTGAGTTCGTGAGACATGTCGTCGCCGAAATGGCCACGCCTGCCATTCGAAATGCGGCAACACTTGGAGGCAATATCGTCAATGCGGCTAGTGTAGCAGATACACTTCCCATTTTATATGCGTGTGATGCCAAGTTGATCCTCAAAAGTGTCAAGGGAGAGCGCATCGTCAATGTTGAAGATTTTGTCCTTGCAAAATACAAAACCGACAGGCATCCCGATGAGCTGCTCATCTCGATAGTGCTGCCGAAGTTCCAGATTCAGTCTTACACCTATCAGAAAATGGGACAACGCAAAGCCAGTATCTTATCGAAAGTGTCTTTTCTGGCACTTTGCACAGATCATGATGTGAGAATTGCAATCGGAGCACTCAATGACACCGTTCTGAGATCCAAAGAGATAGAAAAAATGATCGCCCAAAAGAAACCGAAAACTGAAATACTGAGTGCCTATCAGGCACTATATCAAAGCCACGACGACAAACGTTCAACAAAAGCCTACAAAGAGCGAGTCGTCAACAATCTGATCGGGAAATGGCTCGACGAAAAACATGAGGTGAACAATGGATGAAATGAGGATATCTGGTAAGATCGATGAAATAAAAAGAGAGGCAATGGATTGTCTAAGAACACTGATTGCAATACCTTCTATGAGCGGAGAAGAGGAACATGTCATCAAAGCCATTCAAAAGACCATGGAAAAACTCGAATTCGATGAAATCATCATCGATGGCATGGGCAATATCCTAGGAAGAATGGGAAACGGGCAAAAGGTCATCGCTTTTGACGGCCATATTGACACAGTGGATGTGGGGATTATGGACAATTGGGATTTTGATCCTTTTAAAGGCAAAGAAGATGATACATACATTTACGGAAGAGGGGCTTCCGATCAAACCGGGGGATTCGTATCCGTAATGTTTGCCGCGCATGCTGCAAAAAAACTGGATATTATCAGAAATTGGACAGTCTGGGTCGTCGGTTCGGTACAGGAAGAGGACTGTGACGGACTTTGCTGGCAATACATTCTCGATGAAAATGTCATAAAGCCCGATTATGTGGTCATCACAGAACCAACATCGCTTGGAGTCTATAGAGGACAACGCGGTAGAATGGAAATCCGTGTTGATGTCAAAGGGAAAAGTGCCCACGGCTCCGCACCGGAAAGAGGCGATAATGCCATCTATAAAATGGCTAAAATCCTGAACGAGCTTGAAACACTCAACGAAAACTTGAAGGACGATGATTTCCTAGGTAGGGGAACACTCGCCGTTTCTGAAATCTTTTATACATCACCATCAAGATGCGCCGTTGCGGACAGCTGCTCCATCTCTATAGACAGACGCCTCACCACTGGTGAGGACGAACCGCTGGCCATTTCTCAGATCAATGCTCTGGAGTCTGTGAAAAAAGCAGACGCATTTGTCCATATGTATCGTTACCAGAAACCATCTTACAAGGGATTTGAACCCGCTGTGCCATGTTATTTTCCGACATGGACCATCGAGTCATCCCACTTCCTTGTAAAAGCCATGGAAACCGCTCATGCGAAGCTTCATAATGAGACGCCGCACACGGACAAGTGGACTTTTTCAACCAATGGCGTTTCGATTATGGGCATGAAGGGCATCCCTTGTGTGGGCTATGGTCCCGGGGACGAAGTTGAGGCGCACGCGCCTAATGAGAAAATTAGAAAAACAGATCTGATCAGTGCTATGGAAACCTACGTGGGATTCCTGGCTGAACTCGAGGAGGGAAATTATGTACAGAACGCTTAAAGGAAAACATTTCATCACATTAAGAGATTGGACAAACATCGAAATCGACATGGCACTTGAAGTGGCCGCAGACCTCAAAAGAAGATTCTACATGGATGAACCTACGCCACTGCTACAGTACAAGACCATAGCACTCATGTTTTTCGAAGCCTCCACACGCACGCGAAATTCCATGGAAATGGGCATCGCGCAACTCGGTGGACATGCGAACTATCTGGACACCTCGACCATGCAGATCAGCCACGGTGAATCCGCCAAAGATACCGGCATAATCCTTTCAAGTTTTGGTCATGGCATCGCTTGCAGACACTGTGTTTGGGGAGAAGGCAACGCCTATATCACCGAAATGGCAAAGCACGCCTCCCGTCCGGTTCTCAGCCTACAGTGCGACCTCTACCATCCAATGCAGGGACTCGCTGACCTGATGACCATCAAGGAAGTCAAAAAGGAAACCAAAGGACTCAATGTCTCCATCATATGGGCATATGCAACCAGCCACAAAAAACCGATCAGCGTGCCACTCACTCAAGCGCTTCTTTTTCCTCGTTATGGCATGAATGTCACTTTAGCACATCCAAAAGGGTTCGAACTCCCGGATTGGGTTATCGAAGAAGCGAAAGCCAATGCAGAAAAATACCACGGATCTTTCCGTGTGATTGATGATATGGACGAGGCTTTTAGAGGCGCTGACATCGTCATACCAAAGAACTGGGGCTCTTGGAGCGGCAAAGTGCCAAATGTCTCCATAGAAGACTTCAAACACTGGAAATGCACAGAGGAAAAAATGAGCCTCGCAAGTCCAGAGGTCTGCTACATGCATGCACTTCCGGCCGATCGTGGGAATGAGGTCGATGACAGTGTCATCGACGGTGTCCACTCCATCGTGTATCAAGAGGCTGAAAACAGATTGCACACGGCTAAGGCTGTGATGGCATTGACCTTATAAGGAGGCTATTCATGAACGCACCCATTATCGGACCAACCTATGAAGAAATGTTGCACCCATGGAAAATTGACCCAAACATCAGAAAAAGAGCCCTCGAAATGGCTAAAAAAGACCCTCTTCATCCCATCAATCTTTTCAACATCACATGGAGAGGCCCTGATGATCAGATCAAATATTTTGTTTTACCAAAAGAGTTTACTGGAATAGAGTCGAATATCATCGTTATGTATGCAAAAGACTTCCCTTCGGGATCGCATAAAGTGGGACCGACTTATTCGGTGCTCGTTGAGCAGGTCGTCACTGGACAAGTGGATCCTGAAAAGCACACCATGGTATGGCCATCCACAGGCAACTACGGTGTGGGAGGTGCATGGGTGAGCTCGCGTATGCATTATAAATCACTAGTTATTCTCCCGGAAGAAATGTCCAAGGAACGTTTTGACCTCATCAGATCCTATGGTTCAGACGTTATAGCCACACCGGGATGTGAGTCTAACGTCAAGGAAATTTACGATAAAACGCATGAACTCAGGGGCGCATCACCGGATACCATAAGAATACTCAATCAGTTCGAGGCATTCGCCAATTACCGTTTCCATTATTATGTCACAGGCAACACCATGGTGGAGATGGTAAAAGAAAATAAAATCGGCAACGGCAGGATTGCTTCGGTCGTTCTGACCGTGGGATCAGCTGGAACCATCGCCAGTGGTGACTGCGTCAAAGAACATTTCCCGGAAGTGAAGATTGTTTCAGGAGAGCCGATTCAGTGTCCTACATTATCACTTAATGGTTACGGAGCCCATGATATTCAGGGCATCGGTGATAAACACGTCACATGGATTCACAACGTCATGAACATGGATGGTGTTGTACAGATTGACGATATGGACTCTAAAACTTTATTGAAACTCATCACTTCAGATGAAGGTAAAGCTTACCTTAAAACTTTCCTCGATCCTGAATTTGTGGAATTCATGTCGGATAAACTGGGCATATCAGGTTGCGCCAATATCATCGGAGCCATAAAGACAGCCAAGTACTATGGTTTCAAAGCGGACGAGAACTTGGTCGTCGTCGCAACAGATGCCATGGACCGTTACTACTCCGTCATGGAAGCCATGCCGGACATGGATGAACAAAAAGCAGCATCCGCTTTTGAAAGGATTTTAAAGTACCAGGAACCTTCGCTATTCTTTGAAGGAGACCGATACAACAGACTCAGATGGCACAATCTCAAGTATTATACTTGGGTGGAACAACAAGGTAAAACAGTTGAAGAGCTCAACGCTTCCATCGATCAAAGTTACTGGAAGCACCAAGTGAGCTTGATTCCACAAATGGACGAGAAAATCCTTGAGTGGCGCAAACGTCATGTGGATACACTCACGGAGGCCTTAGGAGAATTCAATGTATGATTTGGCAGTGCAAGGTGGCAAAGTTTATAGGGCTGGAGATTTTGTAGAGACCAATGTTTATATCAAGGATGGTAAAATCGCCAAACTCACTGATGAGACTCTTTCATCAACTGAAGTTGTTGATGCAAAGGGACTATTTGTCCTGCCCGGATTCATTGATCCTCATGTTCACATGGCTCTAGATCTGGGTAATGCCACAAGCTGCGATGATTTTGAGAGTGGGAGTGTTGCCGCCGCAAAAGGTGGGGTGACGACCATTCTCGATTTTCTGGATCCGATTGCCCATGAGGACGATTTGATTCGCGCATTTGAAAAACGATATAAAATAGCACAAAACAGCATCATCGACTTTGGATTTCACGCGACACTGTCTTCTTTTCATGGTGATGTCGGAAAGATCGTAAAGCAGGTCAAACAGCTTGGAATGAACAGCGTAAAAGTGTTTACAACCTATTCCGAATCCGGGAGAATGATCGAGACAGAGCATCTGGAAGCCCTTCTAAAAAACAAGATCATCACAATGGTTCATGCAGAGGATGATGCACTAGTGGATTCCACATGGGAAGACATCTCCACTTATGAAAGTTCAAGACCGCTTGATGCTGAACTCAGCGCACTGGATCAATTGCTCGAAATGGACATAGGAGGCAGACTTTATGTCGTTCACGTGAGTAGTGGTTCGGGAGTGGAAAAACTATCGGGTAAACCAAACGTTTTTGTGGAGAGTTGTCCGCAATATTTCTATTATGACAAACGCGTATTCGGGCTTGAAAATGGTTGTTTATATTTGCTGGCACCACCATTCAGGACCGCATCGGAAAAAGAAAAACTTAAAATGAATATCGGAAACATCCATACAATTGGCACTGATCATTGTCCTTTCAAGAAATCAGAAAAGATGGCATCAGAAAAAGCCAGTGAAATTCCAAAAGGTGTCGGAAGTATAGCCTACAGTTTCCTGCTCATGTACAACCTTTATGGAGAATCAATCATTGATAAGATGAGTTCAAATGTGGCGGATATTTTTGGACTTAAAAGTAAAGGTAGGATTCAAGATGGCTACGATGCAGATTTGGTGCTTTTCGACCCAGAAGGCAAAACCATTGTCAAAGGATCGGGAGTGTGTGATTATTCCATTTATGATGGATTGTCGTTGAAAGGCAGTATCAGGAGCACTTTGGTCAGAGGTAAGTTTGTCATGAAAGATGGCAAGATCATATCTGCAAAAGGGCGTTACGTGAGGGGGGAGTAAGATGAAAGCGATTGTCAACATCAGACTGTACGATTACGAAACCTATTATGAAGACGGTTATGTGATTTTTGATGAAGAAATCATTGAATGCGGTCCAATTGAAAACTTCAAAGGAGCCACAGAGGTTATTGACGGGATGGGTAGATTACTCATGCCTGGGCTGATCAATTTTCACACCCATATCTATTCCGTGTTTTCAAGGGGATATGATTTTAACGCCGCACCAGAGTCCTTTACCGAGGTGCTTGAAAAAATCTGGTGGAGAATGGACAGGGCATTGACCTGTGAGGACCTGCATTGGTCGACCATAGCTTATGGACAGGAATCTCTGAAAAAAGGCGTTGTGGGTATCATAGATCACAATGCAAGTGGTGTGATTCCAGGTTCAACTGCCTGTATAGAAGAGGCTTTTAAGACTCTTGGTATGCACGGCATCACTTGTTTTGAGACCAGTGATCGTTTCCTTATAGATGACGCAATCGATGAGAACATGGCAATGATCGAACGCACTGGGGGACCATTTGGAATGCATGCTTCCATGACGCTTTCTGATGAGACTCTCGAGAACATCACAAATCGGATTGGAAAGCATCCGATTCATGTTCATGTCTCAGAAAGTATTGATGATCAAGAAGCATTTGATGAGACTCCCATTCAGAGACTGGACAGATTTGGATTGATTACCAGGGACAGCCTGCTTGTTCACGGTGTGCATATGACCAGTGATGATGCTGAAATCATAGCAAAAAATGGCGCAGTACTTGCCATTGCCACTAGAAGTAATCTCAACAATGCCGTAGGAACCGTGGATTATTCATTAATCAAGAAAAATGGGGTTCAAATTGTTGCTGGAACTGACGGTCTTGGGGTCAATGTCGCAGCAAGCTGGCAGGACCTCTATTATATGGCGAAACTGAATTCCGGTAAAGCAAGTGGTGTGGACTTCAGTGATATTTTAGAAGCGCTAAAAAACGGTTACAGATACTACGAGAGGTTGACTGGCAAGAAACTGGGGCGTTTCTTGCCTGGTTACAGATTTGATGCCATGCTACTGGATTATGAGGCCATTACACCTATGACTGATGAAAATGCATTTGGACATGTTTTCTTTGGAGTGTTTGATGCACTGGACATCACAGATTTATGGGTGGGAGGCCATCAACTGATTCATGAGAGAGCGCTTGTGAATCACATCCCTGTAGAAGCCGGTAGAGTAGAAAATATTTGGACGAGAATTGGAGGGGACCATGTCGACTAAGGTGGAACTGTTAGGAATGATTTTTGAAAATCCGATATTGCCTGCATCCGGTCCAATTGTGGAGGGTCTCGAGAATTTACTTAGTCTCAATGACTTGCCACTTGGAGGATTGGTCACTAAAACCATTTCAGTGACTGCTGCGGAAGTGACGAAACCTTGCATCGTGGGCACGAAACACATGATTTACAATACAGAGTTATGGAGTGAAATGGATATTGATTACTGGGTGGGCATTTTACCTGAACTCGTTCAGAAAAAAACGAAACCCCTTGGAATCAGCGTTGGTTACACTTGTGAAGATTTTAAAATAACTGTTCCAAGACTCAGCCCGTTTGCAGATTTTTTTGAGGTGAGCACCCACTATAATCGTGCCGCACTTCCCGATTTGGTAAAATGCATCACAAGTCTTACAGATAAGCCTGTTTTCATAAAAATGAGTCCACATATCGAAGATGAGATTTGGTTCGTGGATACGATTCTAAAAAATGGCGCTACAGGGGTTGTTGCATTCAACTCATTTGGTCCGGGAGCGGTGGTCGATCTCTCAAAACGATCGGTGTTAATCGGCAACCAGGACGGCAACAGTTGGGTTTCAGGACCTGCCATCAAACCCTTTGCCATAAGACGGATCGCCAATATCAGAGCACATTTCCCTGACATGCCTATTATCGGTTGTGGAGGCGTGGAGACAGCTGAGGATGCACTCGAGATGATTCTCGCTGGCGCTGATCTTGTACAAATGCTATCGAGTGCTCTTCTAAAGGGTAGAAAGCAATATGCCGCAGTGGTGGACAAACTACCTAAAGTGATGGCTGAAAATGATATTGAGTCCGTCGAATCCCTTAGAAAGACAACGCTTATGCTGAAACCTTCCGGAAAAGGGGACTATCCTGTAATCGATCCTGTGAAATGTACGAACTGTGGGATTTGTGTCAGGGTGTGCCCGTTTGAAGCATATGTTGCGTCGACTAAACCCATTTTTTCAGAGGATAAATGCATCCGCTGTGGACTTTGTGAATCACTTTGTCCAGTGGGGGCAATCTCAGGAGCACTCAGATGATGTGGCTGAGATGCGTCTCGTGTGGTAAAACTTATCAGCCTGAGAAGGGCAGATACACATGTGACGATTGTGGGCCATTACATGGAACAATGGAAGTCCTTTATGAATATGAGGATATTAAACTCACTCGAGATGATTTCAGCAAGACAGGCTCGATTTTTCAATTCGATGATCTGCTGCCTGTCAAAGGATACACTCCGATTGATCATGCTATAGGGTCGACACCATTGCTTGCGTTCAACCATACGCCGCATGTGGAACGTCTACTCATAAAAAATGATGGCGTCAACATGTCGGGATCCTATAAAGACCGCGCCAGCGTTATCGCAATGAACATGGCAATCAAACAGGGTTATGACACCATTTATTGCGCATCAACCGGAAATGCGGCTTCCTCACTTGCGCTACTTACTGCACACAGCAAACTGAAGACTGTCATTTTCGTACCGAAAAGCGCTCCGGCTGGCAAACTCGCTCAGCTCATGGCTGCTGGGGTGACGCTTCACGTGATTGACGGAACCTATGATGAGGCTTTTGATGTGGCGTATCAGGTGGGAGAGAAACATGGCTGGTACTGCAGAAATTCAGCCATCAATCCTTATCTGCTCGAAGGTAAGAAGACCGCAGCATTTGAGATTTTGGTTCAGAACGATTATCGCGTTCCGGATTATTGTCTGGTGAGTGTGGGAGACGGAACAGTAATCAGTTCACTAATCAAAGGATTTGAAGAATTCGTGAAGGTGGGGCTGGTCAGCGATGTGCCTACTGTGATAGGTGTTCAAGCTGAAGGGGCTGCGACGCTCAAGCATGTGTTCGATGCGGGTAAACCATACAAACCGTTACAGGAGGCAACACATACAATTGCGGACAGCATCAGTGTGGGCAATCCGAGAGATGTGATCAAAGCTTGTCAGTTCATTGAGCGAAACGGAGGGGACTTGGTGACGGTGACCGACGATGAAATCGTGAGTGCGATCGTGGAGATGACCACACTTACAGGCGTGTTTGCTGAGCCGGCTGGGGCGGCTCCTTTTGCAGCCTTAAAAAATCTTGCACTTAGTGGGAGAATCAAACCCGAGGATCAGGTGGTTCTGGTTGTGACCGGAAATGGGCTTAAAGATACAAGTAGCCTAAAAACAGGAACCATCGAGCTGATTGGTGTGGATGAAGCACTGGAAACGTTATGAGAGGTGGGTTATGAGAATAAGGGATTACGTAAAACCGGGAGATTTGAGTCATGCCTATGAGCGTTTGGTGGGGACCAAGGGTGCTGTGGTAATGGGCGGCGGGATCTTCCTGAGATTGCAAAATAGGACGGTACCACTGATGATCGATTTGGCCGATTTGGGGCTTGATGGTGTGAACATCACTGGTGATCGGGTGGAAATCGGTGCGATGACGACGCTTAGGCAAATTGAGAAACATATTGGGTTGCCTGAGGCTTTGACGGGGGCGATGAAGCAAATTGCCGGCGTTTCGGTGAGAAATATGGCGACTATAGGGGGCAGTGTGATGGGGAGATACCCATTTTCGGATGTGATTCCTGTGCTGCTTTCATTTGATACGACGCTTCATTTCCATTCGTCGGGAGATATGGCGCTTTTGGAGTATTTGGAGAACGGACTGCCTTGCTGCGATATTCTGACCCATCTGACGTTCAATATGCCAGAGAAGAGCGCTTATAAAGCCTATAAGAGTATTTATACGGATTTTGCACTGGTCAATGTCAGTGTGGCGAAGAAGGATGGTTATTGCGTGAGCATTGGTGCAAGACCTGGCCATTCGAAATGTGTTCGCGTGGATGATGTTGATGAAGTGCTTGGCTTGGTGGACCGCTTTGAGTTCGGAACCGACCATAGGGCGAGCGCAGAGTATAGAAAAGCTCTTGCACAGGCACTTTTAGAGGATATTTGGGAGGGGGGAGAATCATGGAAGTAACCTTGATCATCAATGGGGACCATTTTGGTTTTTCGGCCGAACCCGATGAAGTTTTGCTCGATACACTTAGGAAGTTGGGATTCAAAAGCGTGAAAAGAGGGTGTGATACGACGTCTTGTGGCATGTGCCACATTATCGTGGATGGCCAGCTTGTGCCATCATGTTCTTACCTTACTGTCCGTGCCAATCGTAAGAAAATCGTTACCGTGGAAGGGGTACAGGAGAAAGTCAGAGCGATTGCAGAGTTTATGACCGCTGAGGGTGTGGAGCAATGTGGTTATTGTTCGCCTGGTCATATGATGAGCTTGATTGCCCTTTTTGAAGAAAATCCGAAACCGACTATGGATGAGGTTAAGCATTATTTGGCAGGCAATATGTGCAGATGTTCTGGATTTGAAGGACAACACCGCGCTATTGCGGCGTATTTGGAGGTGGAGCAGTCATGAGTGTGAACAAATCGATTCCAAAAGTGGACGGTATGGGGCTTGTGCTTGGCAAACCCGCTTATACGGATGATTTCGCACCACGTGATGCATTGATCGTCAAGGTGCTCAGAAGTCCACATGCACATGCGCAGATCACTTCCATTGATACATCCAAAGCACTGATGATTCCTGAAATAAAATGTGTGCTGACGCATCTCAATGTTCCAGACGTGATATTTTCTAGAGCCGGTCAAGGGTATCCTGAACCGTCGCCGTATGATGCCAAAATATTGGACAAGACTGTAAGATACATGGGAGATGCCGTCGCTGTTGTTGCTGGAACATCTGAACACATGGTGGATCTTGCCATGAGTCAAATCAAGGTGAAGTATGAGGTCAAAGAAGCGATCATTGATTTTGAGACCGCACTGGACCATGAGACCTTGATTCATGCGAATGAAAATACGTTCAGTATGTTCCCGATCGGACACGATGCAAAACGCAATTTGGCAGCTTCCTATGAAATGATGATTGGAGATGTGCCAAAAACGCTTGAAAGTTGCGACGTTGTGCACCATGCCACGTATTATACACAAGCACAAAGTCATGCTATGGCTGAACCTCATAATGTCACTGCCTATTATGATGTCCAGGACCGTTTGACAATCATGTCTTCTACCCAAACGCCTTTCCATGTGAGAAGGATCATCGCCCGAAACCTAGGAGTCGATCTTTCCAAAGTCAGGGTGATCAAGCCAAGGATTGGTGGTGGATTCGGTGGCAAGCAGGCTATCCACGGAGAGTTTTATGTGGCACTTGTCACTAAAATCACAGGAAAACCGGCAAAGATGATTTATACTCGTAAGGAAGTATTTGAATCCACTTATACCCGTCACGCAATGCGCATCGATTTGACTGTGGGTGCGATGAAAGATGGAACTATAAAGGCTCTGGACATGGAGGTGTTATCCAATACAGGTGCTTATGGAGAACATGCTTTGACAGTGCTTATGGTTACCGGAGCTAAGAATCTCCCGTTATATAACCATGTTGAGTCCGTCGGATTTAAAGGGGATGTGGTTTATACGAATACGACACCTGCGGGAGCATTTAGAGGATATGGTGCTATTCAGGGCAATTTTGCACTGGAATCCATTATTGATGAACTTGCTGCAAAACTAGAAATGGATCCTGTTGAGATCAGAAAAATGAATATGATCAAAGAAGGTGAAACTTCTGAGATTTTTGAAGTCATGGGCGAGGGCAAAGAAGGCATGGCCATGATGATTGAGTCTTGTAAGCTGGACCAGTGCATCGATAATGTGATGAAAAGCATCCGGTGGAAAGAAAAGTATCCGATGCGCGTGATGCCTGATGGAAAGATCAGGGGTGTGGGGATGGCACTTGCCATGCAAGGCTCTGGTATCCCTGGAATCGATATGGCATCAGCAATCATTAAACTCAACGATGACGGTTTTTTCAGTTTGATTGTAGGAGCGACTGATATTGGTACTGGCTCTGACACGATTTTAGCTCAGATGGCGGCGGAAACATTAAATGTTCCAGTAGATCAAATCATTGTGTACTCATCCGATACGGACTTGACACCGTTTGATACCGGTGCATATGCTTCCAGTACGACTTATGTTTCAGGTCATAGTGTTCGAATTGCGGCTGAAAACATGGTTGAGGTTATTCTGGATAAAACGAGACGTTTTTTTGGAACTGATGATGTAAGTTATGATGGCAAAACGGTTAGGGGTGGCAATCAAGAAATGACGCTTAAGGAGTTCTCCACTGTGCTTTATTATTCTGAACAGCAAGAACAGCTCGTTTCAAGCGGGTCTTTTGTGGGAGAAAAAGCACCACCTCCATATATGGCAGGTGCTTGTGAAGTCGAGATTGATCCAAGAACGGGCCGGATAGAAGTTCTTGAATATCATGCCTCTGTAGACTGTGGAACAGTGGTCAATCCGAACCTGGCGAGAATCCAAGTGGAAGGTGCGCTTCTTCAAGGCATAGGAATGACGCTTTATGAGGAAGCCATCTACAGAAGCAATGGTAGACTTTATAACAACTCATTTTTGACCTATAAAGTGCCGACTCGTATGGATGTGGGACCAATGCATATAGACTTTGTCGACAGCTTTGAGCCAAGTGGACCTTTTGGTGCAAAGTCAGTGGGTGAAATTGGAATTGATACGCCACCTGCGGCGATTGCCAATGCTGTCTACAATGCAACTGGAATGAGAATCAGAAAGCTACCGATCAGAAGTGAGGATTTGTGGCAGATGATGCATAAATGAATGAAGGGGACAGCAAATTTGATTTGCTGTCCTTTAATCTGGGTATGAATAACCAAAGGAGGTGACTCATATGAAAAGTCATTTAAAAAGGACTGCTCTCATTATGACGATGCTCTTGATTTTACTGATGGCGATGGGGTGTAGCTCAGAAGAGCCCCAGGTGGAAACAGAAGAGCCTATGGTGAGTGAACCGGATTTACCAACATTCACCCTTGAAGAACTGGCTGAATTTGATGGCAAAGACGGTGCCAGGGCATACGTCGCAGTTCAAGGAGTGGTATATGATGTTACAGACCTTCCTAGATCGGAAGGTGGCACACATAACGGTTATGACGCTGGACAAGATTTGACTGATATTATATTGAACAAATCTCCGCATGGATTGTCCACGCTGGAAAGAGCAACTAAAGTGGGGCTTCTAGAATGAAAGGGGTTAAGTAATGGATGTAAAAGTTTTGAGTTTACAAATGGAGGGTGTTAATATAGCCAATCTTAAGGAGGAAGAGATTTTAGCGCGAATCAAAGAGGATGTAATCAACAATGGCAAAAGTGTCGAAGATGCCGAATCAGTGGAAATATATATCAACATAGAGGGCACGGCGGTCACTGCTTATTACACATGTGAAAAATGTAGTGGTGCCGTGTTGCTCAATGCTTGATGGATAGCAATGAGGTGATTTTATGAAACCCAAATACAGCTTTGGGTTGTTTTTTGCGTTCGTAATTTTGATAACTCTGGGTTTGAACGCCCCGACATTTGGAGTTTGGTCCGGTCATACGGTCGTCTCCGATGTGGAAATCAAAAGAGTGACTCCGGTGAAGGTTAAGGAGACGTACGTTTATCCATTTGCTGACTATATAGAAGCGAATAGTGATTTTGAGGGATGGATTGAAATTGGTGGGACTTCAATTGATGATCCTTTGGTAAAAGGATTGGATAACGAGCATTATTTGAACTACGATTACCTCGACAAAAGAAATAGTGCTGGTGCACTCTTTTTGGATTACCGCAATCAAGGTAATTTTTACGACAATCATATGGTGATTTATGGTCATTATATGCAAAATGGAACCAAGTTTCATGATCTACATCTGTATAAAGATAAAGAATTTCTTGAAAACAATAGCATCATAACATTGAAAGGTCTAAGAGAAACCAAGGAGTATGAAATTGTCTCAGTTCAGATCGTATCGGCTTATACTTACTATCTGATTCTGGATTTGGTTGATGAGGGACTGGAGGAATATATCAAGGCAATGAACCGTGCCTCTATACATGAGGTGAATATTGAAAAGAAAAAAGATTTGAAATTATTGACACTCGTAACATGTACTTATGAATTCGATAATGCCAGATTATTAATACATGCAATTATGAAATAATTAGAAAATGCCTATGGACAAATGAAAAAAAAAGAAGTAAAATCAGAGAGAAATATACATTATACAGTGCATAATGTATAAAATGGAATATAGTGGAAAAATAACTTTGTGTATTCAAACTTGATTTGGGAGGAAAACAAATGAAACCATCTATAAATTCGAAATTATCGATCATCGGTGTCGCTCTTGATCTTGCTGCCGGGACGCCTGGAGTCAGTCTTGGACCAGCTGCGATTCGTTATGCAGGAGTGACTGAAAGACTCGAGAACATTGGTTATGATGTGGCAGACAAGGGAGATATCGTTGCAGTCAAACCAGTGAGTCCCATTTCAGAAGGCACAAATTTAAAAAATCTTGATGAAGTTGCCAGGGTCAATACAGAATTATGCAAACGAGTATCTGATACAATGGCAGAAGGTAGATTCCCACTGGTACTCGGTGGCGATCATAGTGTTGCGATCGGAACAATAGCTGGTGTTTTACAGCATTATAAAAAACTAGGTGTAATTTGGTTTGATGCACAT
Source organism: Clostridiales bacterium (assembly GCA_021107455.1). Classification (GTDB taxonomy): domain Bacteria; phylum Bacillota; class Clostridia; order Peptostreptococcales; family Acidaminobacteraceae; genus Fusibacter_D. The sequence goes on from JAIOSU010000095.1 coordinate 16,054, forward strand.
GGTGACATCAATTCCGAAGCGACTTCACCATCTGGGAATATTCATGGTATGCCTGTTGCTGTAAGCTTGGGCATCGGCCATGACAAATTGACTTCCATTGGCGGAGTTGAGAACAAAATAGATTCTAAGAACATTGTACTTATAGGATGTAGAGATTTGGATACTGGAGAAAGAAAAGTTCTTAAAGAACTTGGAATCACTGTTTTCACAATGCATGAAATCGATTTGTACGGTATGCCAGAAGTAATGAAGCGCGCTATTGAAATCGCTTCAAACGGTACGGATGGTATTCATGTGAGTTTCGATATGGACAGCATGGATCCAGTATTTGTTCAAGGCACCGGAACTCGTGTTCCAGGTGGGTTGACTTATCGTGAAAGTCATTTTGCACTTGAAATGATTGCACTAACTGAAAAAGTGGTCAGCGCAGAGTTTGTTGAAGTCAATCCAATCATTGACAACAACAATGAAACAGCAAAATCAGCAGTTGCTCTGATTGGTTCTTTAATGGGAGAATGGTTGATCTAATTTAAGACGAAACACCTTTTGGACAGAAGATGATGTCCAAAAGGTGTTTTTTATTTACAATGAGAGTCAATTACGGTTATAATTCTAGTTAATAAGTCAAATTGACAAAAGAGGTTGAGATGAAATACTCCAATTATATATTGATGATTACGCTTTCGGCAATCTGGGGAGGCTCTTTTATTTTCATGAGGATTCTAGCGCCAGTGTTCGGTGCAGTTGGAACTGCTGCACTTAGACTACTCATTGCAGGCGTGTTCCTGATGCTGGTTTTCAAGATGTCAAATTACAAGATTTTGTGGAAGCGCGATTGGAAGATTCTATGTATCATAGGCGTGATCAATTCCGCCATTCCATTTTCAAGTTTTGCATTTGCGGCTCTTTATATTCCTGCTTCAATTTCCGTTGTGATCAACTCAATGACACCAATGTTTGGGAGTCTATTTGCGGCATTGATTCTCGGTGAGAAGTTGACGATCCAAAAGGGTATGGGGCTGATTCTTGGAACAACCGGGGTAATAATCATCAGTGGAAGTAAAGCATTACCGGTAACTACTGAGGCTTATCTTGCCATCGCAGCATGCGTCCTAGCTACTGTATGTTATGGTCTAGCCGGTGCTTTGATTAAGAAGTATGCTTCAAGAATTGATACAAAGGCTCTAGCTGGAGGAAGTCAACTTTTTGCGGGTCTTTCACTTCTTCCAATCTTAATGTTAACAGGAATATCACAACCTGTCACAGTAAATATCAGTATGTTGATGATAGTCTTTGCAATACTTTGTAGTGCAATCGCTTATCTCATCTATTTTCATTTGATCAAAGAGATGGGACCTACATCAGCTTTGTCCGTCACTTTTCTGATGCCTGTGTTTGGCATCTTTTGGGGTAAACTGATCTTGGGTGAAGTCATCTATAACCAAATGCTTTTTGGTGCGATGGTCATATTGATGGGTACTTATTTGGTAGTGAGAAAACCAAAACCCATTGTTGAGATATAGGTGAGGATATGAAAATTAAATTACACAAACTGGGCATGCGTACCATCAAAACGGCAATGGCTGTTGCTATAACACTGTTGATTTGTGACATCCTCAATATAACCAATCCTTTTTTTGCAGCCATTGCAGCGATCATAGCCATGGAATCGTCCATATCCGCAACCTTCAGTACTGTCAAAGATAGAATTTATGGAACAATACTGGGTGCAATCTTGGCTCTCGTGTTTTCATGGATCTTCCCAATCAATTGGCTGTCGATGGGTTTTGGAATACTGATAGTGATTTATGTGTGCAACCAGTTCGGGTGGCAAGGCACCATCAAGATTTCAACGATTGTATTCATAGCGGTTCTCTTAGGATATGAAGCAGGTAATCGCTGGGAATATGCCGTGTTTAGGATTATTGACACAACCATAGGTTTGACTATCGGCACTATAATCAATTATTATGTTTTTCCACACAATATGGGAGGAGAAATCTATAGGGTGGTTGACGACTTGTTGCCTGATTTGAATAAAATGCTGGAAACTATCGGATCACATGAGGAAAATTTTGAACTCGACACCCTGAGAAGTGAGCTCTCTTTGCTTGAAGACCGATTCAACATACTCAAAAAAGACATCAAACTTCATGTGAATCCCGCTTATGATTCCGAAACCTTCAAAGCGATTATCGACAGACTCGAAATGCTTTATGTCCATTTGGCGGTGATTGATAATTTAAGTCATCATGAGGGTGATGCTGTGATTATGGACTACCATACAAAATGTGTGATTGATATTATTGTTGCAGTCAATAGATTGAAACACGAATTAGACCAAATATGAATGGGGACAGGTACCGATTGGTACCTGTCTTTATTTAAAAGGATCAGCATTCGCTGATCCCTTTTTGTGCCCTTTTATATGTAGATTGTGGTCAATTCATACCGTAAATAGATTCCAAGAACCTCAAGGAAGTGACTTCACCGAAAAATTTGAATCTTGAACTCAAATCAACAACCATAATATACTCGTCGTATTTGCAATCTGATAGTTCAAATGATTTGATAAATTGATCCATCGAACCGAAGGTGCTGATGACTTCAAGCATTTGGTTGGCGTTATAGACAATTGCACTGATTTTGTACAGGTTTCGTAGCATGTCGGGGTCACTGTAGATGTCATTCAGCTTTTGTTCATCGTACTTTGCGACTTCTCTAAAATCAGAATAATGTGATAAGATACAGTCCCATTTCTTTTCTACAACATTACTTTTGATTCCAGAGCCAAAAACTGTAGCCATCATAAGCTCAAAGAAAACAGAATCTGAGATGTAGGGTCTTTTGGATTCATTCAAAATAAATACCTCCTAAAATATGGTAATTTAAGAATATCATATTTTCCATAAAATGTAAAATGTGAAGGAGATTAATTTTATAGGTACCAGTTTTGACCTGTCCCCAAATGGAATTTCAAATGGAAATTTATATGCCGTTGCCATAAATGCCTTTTACGATCGCTTCGATATCCATGTCTTTTACAGAGAAGTCTAGCACATCGAAATTTTGGAGTACGATGTTCATGATGCCAGAAATATTGATTTGGTTTCTGTCAAAAACGATCTCCAGTTGATTGTTCTCCAGAGTGTAAGACAGATTCTCGAGAGTCCTGTTATCAATGTTTGTTAGAAGCGTTTCAAACTTTGCACGGATGGCATCCCCATCATCGTAGCGCAAATCGAAAGTGAATTTTCGTTCATAGCCATAAGTTTGTCTAATGGTATCAATGCTGCCATCATAAAGAAGGGCGCCTTTATCGATAATTATGATCCTGCTGCAGAGTTGCTCTATGTCACTCATGTCATGTGTCGTTAAAATGATAGTTGTTCCATATCGGGCATTCATATCCTTGATGGCTTTTCGGATCCTCTCTTTGACAACAACATCAAGACCTATGGTGGGTTCGTCTAGAAATAGCACTTTGGGGTTGTGAAGCATTGAAGCCGCAAGATCAGCACGCATTCGTTGCCCTAGCGAAAGGGTCCGAACCGTTTGATTCATGAATTCTGATAACTCGAAAACTTCATCGAAATAAGCCATTTGTTCTTTGTAGATCTCATCGGGAACTTGATAGATTTCCTTCAGAATCGCAAAAGTTTCCCCAAGCGGCAAATCCCACCAGAGTTGAGTCTTTTGTCCAAAAACGACTCCAATATGCTTTGCGTTTTCAGTTCGTGCTTCATAGGGAATGCGACCATCGACTGTGACCACGCCATTAGTGGGGGTTAAGATCCCGGTCATCATTTTGATCGTAGTGGATTTTCCGGCACCATTAGCACCGATGTAACCTATGATTTCACCCTTCTTAATGTTGAAAGAGATGTCCTTGACTGCTGTGACATCAATCTGCTCACGTTTAAATAGGGCTTTCACAGTGCCTTTTAGTCCACTTTCCCGTTTATATGTTTTAAAAACTTTCGTCAGTCCTTTGACTTCAATCATTGTATTCATATCAGTTGCCTACGCTTTCATATTGTTTCATACCTTTGTTGAAGAGATAATATCCAAATGCAAATGCCAAAATCCCTATACCCATTACAAGTCCAAGTGTGGGAGCGAGCTCTGCCGCACCGAGGAAATATGATGCAGGAACATACGCTGTAAGTGCGAACGGCACAATGTATGTGATAAATGAACGTATGAACCTGTGATAGATTTCCAATGGGTATTTGGCGAAGTCACTCATGGAATAGAACATGAAAAGAATGGATTGACTTCTTTTCAGCCAGAATGCCAGTGAAGCTAGGATCAATTTGATGCTGGTATAGATCAGTGTCGAGAACAGAATCAACACAATAAATATTACAATCTTGAATGGACTGAATTCAATACCTCCCTTGACTGAGGCATAAACCACCAGTATGACACCTATGATCACTTCGCCGACCCCATCCGGTTGGAAACGTTGTGCGATGATTTGAAAAAGAGGGTGCATGGGTCTAAGAAGATATCTGTCAAATTCACCGTTCACAATAACGTTGCCGGCAAGCAACCACAAGTAATCTGTAAACAAGTGATCGATTCCACGGGGAATGTTGGCAAAGCCATAAATGAACAGCAAATCGTAAAACGTCCATCCGAGCAAGTCGGGAATTTGTCTGAATATCAGTGCGATAAAT
>JAIOSU010000288.1 GCA_021107455.1 Clostridiales bacterium
CACCACAAAGACAAAGCACTCCAAAACAGCCTATTCCTGAAATGGACCTAACGCAGCGCGTTCCGATGACCATGCTCAGAAAAACCATAGCAAACAATATGACACTTTCCAAATTTACCATTCCGCACACAGCTGTAATGGATGAGGCCGATGTGACAGAGCTCGTCGCATTCCGTACAAAAGTAAAAGCGCTTGCGGCAGAAAAAGGAGTCAAACTCACTTACCTCGCATTTTTCATCAAAGCGGTAGTAAATGGGCTCAAGGCTTATCCTTATTTGAACGCATCCCTGGATGAAACCAGCGATGAAATCGTACTCAAGCATTTCTTCAACATTGGAATTGCAGTGGATACACCTGAAGGACTTATGGTACCGGTCATTAAAAATGCAGACAAGCTCAGTCTCTTTGAGATTGCGAACGCTATAGAAGATCTGACCATCAGAGCCAGAGAACGTGCGCTTAAGCTCGATGAACTATCGGGTGGAAGTTTCACCATCACCAATTATGGTGCTGTTGGAGCAAGTTTCGGCGTACCGATCATCAAGTATCCTGAAGCGGGTATACTCGGTGTGGGAGCAATTGTCAAAAAACCGGTTGTCATTGATGATGAGATTGTCATTAGACAAATTCTGCCGCTGTCATTATCGTTTGATCATAGAATCATCGATGGCGCAGATGCAGGAAGATTTGTGATGACCGTAAAAGAGCTCCTCATGAATCCGGAACTTTTGCTGCTCAACTAAAAGGTAGGAGGAAGTTATGAAGCAATATGACATTGTCGTAATCGGCGGTGGACCAGGCGGGTATGTGGCGGCGATTAAAGCCGCCCAACTCGGCGCAAAGGTCGCACTGGTCGAAGAACATAAAATTGGAGGCATCTGTCTCAATTATGGTTGTATTCCCACTAAAACCCTGCTGAAAAGTGCAAGGGTCTACCAGGATCTACTCGAGAGCGCCAAATTCGGAATCGATATCCCGGGGATTGAAAACGCTACGATCAACTGGGAGAATCTCATGGGCCGTAAGGACCAAGTGGTGAATAAAATCGTAGGAGGGGTGGAGCAGCTTCTGAAACACAACAAAGTGGATGTAATCAGAGGAACAGGCCAGGCGATCGATGCCCAAACTGTAAAGGTTGGGGACGAGACGCTAAAGGCTAAAAATCTGATTCTCGCTACGGGTTCATCTGTTATGATTCCGGACATCGAAGGCATCCAGGATGCCATAGGTGCGGGCAAAGTCATCGACAGCACAGGGGCCATCGGTCTAAAAGAGCATCCGAAATCGATCACGATTCTGGGTGGTGGCGTCATCTCTGTTGAATTTGCAACGCTTTTCAGAAGTCTCGGTACGGAAGTGACTGTACTCCAGCGCTCCGACAAGATCCTGAAAAATGTCGATGAGGATGTCAGGAATACGATGCAGCGCCATCTTATTAATGAAGGCGTGAACATTGTGACGAACGTCACCTTGAACAAACTGGAAGGTGGAAAGGTATATTACACTGTGGACGGCGAGCAAAAGTCTGTCGAGAGCGATTTTGTGCTGGCAAGCCTTGGTCGTAAGCCTAACCTGAGAGGTTTTGAAAAACTGGATCTCAAGGTCGGTAAGCGAGGCGTGGAGGTCAGTGATCAGATGGAGACCAGCGTCAAAGGTGTCTATGCCGTAGGTGACATGTGTGGTAAAATGATGTTGGCGCATGTTGCGTCTGCCGAGGGTATTGTTGCGGCGGAGGCGATCATGGGCGAGCAATCGGTCATCGATTACAGGAAGATTCCATCGTGTATTTACAGTTTCCCAGAAGTGGGAACAATCGGATACACCGAGGATGAAGCTATTGAGGCTGGATTTGATGTGGGCACGAGTACGTTCCCTCTCAGTGCGAATGGCAAGGCCATGGCTGAGGGAGACACCACCGGTTTCGTGAAAATCGTTCACGATAAAAAATACGGTGAGGTTATAGGTGTGCACATTGTAGCATCCCATGCGACGGACATGATTGCAGAGGCGGCAGTGTCAATGATGCTCGAGGGCACCATTTATGACATCGCCAAAACTGTGCATCCGCATCCGACTCTTTCTGAAATCGTGATGGAGGCGGCACATGGCGCGGTGGACAAACCGATCCACATGATCAAAAGATAAATTCCGGGAGGTCAAAATGCAGGGACTTGAAGTTTTTTCCATGAAAATGCCTGAACTCGACAAAGAGGGCAACATCAGAGTTTGGGTGCCAAGCACTTATGAAACGTCAGGCGACAAACGTTATCCGGTGATCTACATGCACGACGCTCAAAATCTTTTCGAGAGTGAGACGTCGTCCTACGGTGACATCTGGGATGTGCATACCGCAATTGAAGGATTGATGGCGGCACACGGCTTCGATGGAGCGATTGTAGTCGGCATCGATCACGGCGGCAGCATTGTCAGACTGGATGAGTATTCCCCGTGGGAGAGCGACCGTTACAGTGAGCTGAAAGCGGCACTGGACATCGATAGAAATGTCGGTGGCGAAGGTGCGGCATATGGCGCGTTTTTGGTGAACACACTAAAGCCGTACATCGACGAGCGGTACAGGACATTACCTGATCGTGAGAACACGGCGGTGGCGGGCAGTTCCATGGGTGGAGTCATATCTCTGTATCTTGGCGTGACCTATCCAGAAATCTACTCGAAAGTGGGTGCATTTTCCACAGCGGGTTGGTTCAATAGCACGGAGCTCATAAATTGCCTGAAGTCATACAATCCGAAGTGGCAGACCAGATGGTACCTCGATGTGGGCACCAACGAGACGAGCAATCCTGAAAAAGAGGACTTCAACGTCATCTACATCGAGAGCACGAAATCCATCGTGGATACGCTGAAAAAAGCAGGTGTTCCCGAAACCCACATCAAAGTCGTCGTCGAAGAGGGCGGAATCCACAATGAAGTGGACTGGGCAAGACGTCTCCCTGCAGCACTTACATGGCTTTTTGAAATTACTTAACACAAATTAAATATGATTGTAATCTATCACCTATTGATTAGTGGGCTTGAAATGGTAAAATGAGATTTGACTCTAACCCAACTAATGATAATAGGTGATTTTTTATGAAAAATAGAAGACAAGTTATGATAAAGGTCGCGATGTTCATCATCGCGACAGTGGCATTTTGGATGATTGCAATCCTTGTGCTGAATGGATTTCCCTCAAAAGACAGGGAAGCAAAAATATCCAGTAGTCGTGAAGTGATCATAGCACCAAAGTCCGGTGATGCCGCAGTTATGGAAGTTCAAATTGAAGAGAGCCCAGCGGTTGAGGCAGAATCAGAGGTGGACTATGACCTCATATATTCCGAATTCTTGTCGAATTCAAGCTTCAGTAGCGGATTCGATTGGAGCCATTACGAGCTCGTGGACCTTAATGGGGATACGGACAAGGAAATGGTGGCGCTCAGAGGTAAAATCGCCTCACAGGCATTTACAGGGGACAAGGACTATACTATATCGGAACGCACCATGGGACAAATGATTATTTACGATCTAATGGACGGTGAAGTGGTGAAGCAAATTGAAAATCCTGTTTTCAGTGGACTTGGTGAGTTCAAGGGATCACAACTTTTCTACAATGTCTACAAAGGTGGGCTGGAGCATTTTTACCGTAGGGAAACATTTTTTACAACTTATGAGGACAAAGATTATTTGGCGGTCAGTATGCGTTTTGAATCGGACACCAGTGTTTTGACTCGACTTGAAGGCTATAGAATCAGTGCCGGGGGCGAACTTGTTTCTGATTTCAACCTGATCTATACCTCGATAATTGCAAACGGATCCGAAGACTGGAGATATAATGACACATCGATCTCCGAAGCCGATTACAAAAGTCTGGTTCAAAAATTCACTGAAGCCAAAGGAGCGTTTTTTGTTCTTGAGGATATGGATCCGAACAAGTTTGAAGGTGGTGTGTATGAAATCACTTCACTTAACGCGAGCTTGGTCCAGGGAGATCTGAGCAAACTGCCTGAGGCACCTCAAGCTGCTGAATCAACTGTCGAAGTGGTCTCAGAAAGTCTTGGTGTTATTGATATGTTCCTGAACACTGGATTTGTGTCAGATGGTGTTCAACTTGGAGTATTCACTTTTGATGAAATGATGAGCAAATATGGAGTATTCAACAGCAGTTATCGGGATGAATCAGATTCGACTCTTGAAACTGAGCCTATCCCTTATTATGTGTATGATGGCATCACATTCCAGACCAGTTTTGAAGCACCGGAAGGCACCATACTTACGGCAATGATTGAAAGCTTTGCAGGCATATCCACTGATGGCAACACTCATAAAAAAGAAGTGAAGGAAATCCTTGGAGAGCGGTATAATGAAAAAACAAGGGCTGAATTTGAGTTCTACCTGCCGCCGTCATATTCAGTGGTCCAGGGAAGCAAAGGTACTTTGATGATCGGTTACGATGAAAATAACAGGGTAATTGATTTGATTCTGACGACACCATGATGCTTTTTTACTTTTTCGCAAGAAACAGGTTGTGCACATTTCATTATTAAATTATAATGAAAGAAGTAATTGAAAAGGTGGAAGCAAATGAATCGATTAATGAAAGTCATTTACGCACTCGGCGTCATGTTGATGATTACTGTTTTGGTTGTTATCAATCTTCAGTACAAAAGTGCTGAACGTCTGATCCAGCAAGAATCGGAAACAAATGCAAACCTAACCCTGAAATTGATGCATCTGGATATAGTGAGTTTTATCGAAGACCAGGGCCATGTGCTCGATTCGGCGAAAGCATTTATTGAAGAAAACATCGATGGGGATAAGGCTATTATTTTATCATACCTGAAAAATGAACTTCAGATGAATCCACCATTCACTACTTTATATTATGGATCAAAAGACAAATGGATGATCAACGCGAGTGGTTTTGTGCCACCTGCGGATTTTGACCATAGACTCAGACCTTGGTATGAAAAGGCGGTAGAAACAGGACAACTGGTACTGACCGAACCTTTTCTCAATGCGTCACAAGATGCTTTCATCATTACAGTGGCGACGCCGGTGTATGATGATGCTGGCGAACTGATGGGCGTTGTGGCTGGGGATATTCCTGTCGAGAGCATGAAACTCTTTTTGGAAGGGCAAGGAACACTCAATAGAGGCGTCACTTACCTTGCAAGTGGAGAGGGCACCATAATCTACGCTTCGAGGGAAGCGGGGAGCAAACCATATCTATTATCAAAAATGAAGACACTTTATAATGAGATGCGTTCTGGAAGTTCCCTTGAAAATTATGATACTCAGCAATTGGTTTTAGAGGATGTGGAAGGTTATTTCCACTATCATGAAATAGAGAACTCGAACTGGAAACTCTACTCTTTCACACCGGCATCCGTTTTTGGTGCGAATTATACACGTTTCAGATGGATTGCCTTTGGCATCGGGTTATTACTGATCATTCTATTCTTAGCCTTATTTAGAGTACAGAGGACCATGATTGTCAAACCTCTTCTTGAACTTGAACAAAAGATTGAAGCAATTGACGTGGAACGTCATCCCGAATATCAAATAGAACTGAATTCGACAAAGGTCATGGCACCGCTTGTCGATAAAATAAATGACTTGCTCCTACGAATCAACAGCATGGTGGTCATCATCCAAGAAGACAGGGATGAGCTTCATTCACTGAATGAGGAGCTGGAGGCATCCATAGGACAACTGGTTGCGACTGAGCAAGAAGTCACCAGACAAAAGATGAATTTTGAAGCACTGTTCAGAAACTCACAGGATGCAATTGCAATGTTCAATCAGCACCATATGATCCTAGATGTGAATAAAAGTTTTGAGCGCCTTTTCGGTTACAAACGTCAAGAAATTCTAGGCGTGAACCTCGATGATGTAATCGCTAACGATCAAATAATCGATATGGCACGAGGACTTACTGATGATCTTTTCGACGGAAATCTGGTGAGAACTGAAGGCGTCCGTTATGGTAAAGGCAATCGTGCACTGGATGTAGCCATTCAAGGTGTCCCTATGGTATTTGACGGATTTCTGGTTGGCGGATACGGCATCTATACTGATATTTCAGATCGAAAAAAACGAGAAAATTATCTGACCTATGTCAGTACTCATGATGATTTGACGGATTTGTACAACCGTTCTTATTTTGAATCCATCCTCGAAACGATGAATACCGCTGAAAATATGCCACTTGGTCTCGTGATGATGGACGTCAATGGTCTGAAACTCATCAACGATGCATTTGGCAACGCAACTGGGGATGCACTGCTGCGCAACACGGCCATGCTTATACGTGGAGCCAGCAGACCAGACGATGTGATTGCAAGAGTGGGTGGCGACGAGTTCGCCATCATCATGCCAAGAACGTCAATGGTAACCATTGAGAGTATTGCCCAGCATTTGAAAGAAATCTGCAATGAGATCAAAGTCGGAGAAGTAACGGTATCTGTTTCTTTAGGCTGGGCAGACAAACAAAATGTCGAAGAGCCGATGGCTTTTGTCCTCAAGACTGCTGAAGACTATATGAACAAACACAAACTTGTGGAAGGACCAAGTGTAAGAGGCAAAGCCATCTACGCGATGGTCAAGACACTTCATGAAAAGAACAAGCGTGAGGAACAACATAGCGTAAGGGTCGGCGAACTCAGCGAAAGACTTGGCATTGCACTCGGACTCAGTTCGCGGGAAATGAACGACCTGAAAACCATGGGACTGCTTCATGATGTCGGAAAAATCGCCATCGAAGAGCACATTCTCAACAAGCCTTCACATCTGACTGAAGATGAATACAATGAAATCAAAAAGCATCCGGAAATCGGATATAGAATCCTAAGTTCTGTCAACGAAATGAGCGAGATGGCTGAGTATGTATTCGCCCATCATGAACATTGGGATGGCACTGGTTACCCACGTGGACTCAAAGAGCTTGAGATTCCTTACCTCGCACGCGTGATCAGCGTTGTGGATGCATTTGATGCCATGACCAGCGATCGAGCCTACAGACAGGCGATGTCTTATGAAAAGGCATATGCTGAACTGGAAAGATGTGCGGGCCAACAATTCGATCCAGCAATCGTAAAAGTTTTTGTCAAAGAAATGAAAAAAAGTGTTTAGATAAAATGACCTCGGGTAACTATACACTAAGAAGATATTCTCTTCTTGATAGATTGGTTGACGAATGAGTTTATGAAAACGATTTGAAGAGTAAGTTTTAAATGAAAGTTTTAAAGGTTAGATTTAAAAGTAAGTTTTAAGAGTAAAATCTGTTTTAAATGTTTGGTTACAAGTTAATTGAATGTCTAAGATTTAAAGGTTAGTTTTAAAGGTAAATTTAAGAATTTAGTTTAAAAGTTACTCTTCAAATCGTT
>JAIOSU010000046.1 GCA_021107455.1 Clostridiales bacterium
AAGATAACTTAGTATTTTGCGTAGCAAAATACTGCGTAGGATAGTTTTCTTTCAGAAAACTATCTAGCACCTCAGCCTGATCTTTCAAGCCGTACCATCGAAGCAAACCGAACAAAGCAAAACCAAAATAAACCAAAAAGACAAGTATGAGATTTCACTCTCGCACTTGTCTTTTTTTCAACTTACTGAGCTTTCTACACTTCTCCGCATTTACATCTTGAAATGTAATACTGAGACGCTAGTAAGTTTTCTGAAAGAAAACTTACCTACGCGGACTTTTCGCGGAGCGAAAAGTCTACATCATCCCACCCATACCGCCCATAGGCATAGCAGGTTCATTCTCATTTGGAAGATCCACAACACCGGCTTCAGTAGTGAGGAACATAGCAGAGATGGAAGCCGCATTTTGAAGTGCGGAACGAGTAACTTTTGTAGGATCCACGATACCGGCTTCGATCATATTGACATAAATGCCCTTGAGTGCATCAAATCCGATGCCGGCTTCAGAATTTTTAACTTTTTCAACCACCACAGAACCTTCAAGTCCAGCGTTGATTGCAATTTGTCTTACAGGCTCTTCAAGTGCTCTTGCAATAATCAGTGCACCAGTCTTCTCATCACCTTCAAGAGTCTCAATGAGTTCGAGGACTTTGCCAATTGCTCCGATGAGTGCAGTTCCACCACCAGGAACGATACCTTCTTCAACAGCTGCACGAGTAGCGTTGAGTGCGTCTTCGATTCTGAGTTTCTTCTCTTTCATTTCCACTTCAGTAGCAGCACCAACTTGGATCACAGCTACACCACCAGAAATTTTGGCAAGTCTTTCTTGAAGTTTTTCTTTATCGAATTCTGAAGTAGTTTCTTCTATTTGAATCTTGAGTTGGTTCACACGCTCTTCAATCAGCGCTTTATCGCCCATACCATCAATGATGGTAGTGTTGTCTTTGTTGATTTTTACAGATTTAGCGCGTCCAAGCATGTCCATAGTCGCTGACTTGAGGTCGTATCCGAGCTCTTCAGAAATCATGATACCACCTGTCAAGATAGCGATGTCTTGAAGCATTTGCTTTCTTCTGTCGCCAAATCCAGGGGCTTTAACTGCGATACACTCAAATGTGCCACGGAGCTTGTTGACAACGAGAGTTGTCAACGCTTCACCCTCGATATCATCAGCAATGATCAAGAGTTTACCACTGGCTTGAACGATTTGCTCAAGTACAGGTAGAATTTCTTGGATATTGTTGATTTTTTTATCAGTAATGAGGATGTATGGGTTGTCGAGATTTGCTTCCATCTTTTCAGCATCAGTCACCATGTAGTGTGATACGAATCCTCTGTCGAATTCCATACCTTCAACCACTTCGAGTTGAGTACCGAAAGTTTTTGATTCTTCAACTGTGATGACACCGTCTTTACCAACGCGATCCATAGCTTCAGAGATAAGTTCTCCGATAGTTCTGTCGCCAGCTGAGATAGATGCAACGTCTGCGATATCTTTTTTGTTTTCAATAAGAACGCTTTCACTTTTGATGACTTCCACTGCAGTTAAAACCGCTTTTTCAATACCGATTTTGAGAATCATCGGATTGGCGCCAGCTGCAACGTTTTTGATGCCTTCTTTAATGATCGCTTGAGCGAGCAAAGTAGCTGTAGTTGTTCCGTCACCAGCGACATCGTTGGTTCTGGTTGCAACTTCTTTAACAAGTTGAGCGCCCATGTTTTCAAATGGATCTTCAAAATCTATTTCTCTTGCGATTGTGACACCATCATTAGTGATGAGTGGTGCACCGAATTTTTTATCGAGTATGACATTGCGACCTTTAGGCCCAAGTGTAACTTTCACTGTATTGGCGAGTTTATCCACGCCAGCTTCCAGTTTCTTTCTAACGTCTTCACCAAATTTGATTTCCTTAGCCATGTTAATGCCTCCCTATTTATTATTCAACTACTGCCAAAATATCGGCCAAATCACAAATCATTACTTCTTCATTGTCCACTTTGATCTCAGTGCCGACATATTTTTTAAACACGACCTTGTCGCCTACTTTAACATCCTCAACTTCTTTGCTTACTGCGATGACTTCAGCCATTTGTGGTTTTTCTTTGGCTTGTGACGGCAGAACTATGCCACTAGCAGTTTTTTCTTCTGCTTCCAATCTCTTGATAATAACTCGTTTTCCAAGCGGTCTTAACATAATGTTTCCTCCTCTAATGATCATTATTCATCTTCTGCCACAAGGGCGCGAAATTGCTTTTCACATATAACATAATAAACCATTTTGCATCAAAAATCAATACCTTTTTAGCACTCGATTCATTTGAGTGCTAACAGTTATTTTACATTTCATTGAGCCTTTTGGTAGCTTCAACTATTGAATTCAAATAGATTTCGTTGATGAGATGATAGTCGATTCCAAGTTCTTCAGTGAAGCTCATGACCATATCCCAATTCCCGACCTCATAGTATTTCAATAATTTGAGTATATCATGAAAATGATTGTCCCCACCCAAAAGTGCATCTTTGAGGTCATTCTTTAGGGGCAGTTCCTCAAGGATATCGTATAGCGACTTTTCCATAATCGTGTCGATCAAAGAAAAGAGACCCAGTAAAAAAGCTTCAGTCTGACGATTTTTTTCATGCAGATATGGCGATATCTTTTCGGCAAAGGTTGCCCTGATGAGTGATATACGAACTATCTCATCCGGTTTGTCTCTGCTGATGTCCCTAAGCATGATCAGTGTGGTCCATTTCCTGATTTCATTGATACCCAGGAGCGTGAGCGCATGACCTACAGAGGTAATCTCTCCTACAGTGTAAAAAGCGGGTGAATTGATCAACCTAAGCAGTTTATAGGTCAGGGACAAATCGCTTTTGACGATATCAGAGAGCCTGTGAAAATCCGGTTCCTCTGTAACTGTTTCCTTTAATATCTCCATATATTTGAACGTCGAGATGTTCATTCCTTTACCCTGACACACCACCGGCTTTTCAAAGAAGAAACCTTGAAACATCTGATAGCCATGGAGTACAGCTTCTTCAAAGTCTTCAATACTCTCTACCTTTTCAGCCAGTAAAGTGATGCCTTTGTTCAAGTATTTTTTCGCTATGTATTTTCGACCTTCTGATTTAAGCACCAAAAAGTCCACTTTGACAATATCAATATAAGGCATGATCATATCGAAATGATCTCCGCCTGTGAAGTCGTCAAGTGCAAGGGTATACCCCAAATTTTTGAGCATTTTGCATTTTTCTACAAGCTGCTCATCTACAATTATGTTTTCTAAAAGTTCAACAGTGAGTTCTTCCGGTCTAAATAGTGTAGGCATATCTTCTTTGATCAGATTGTGCGTAAAGTTGATGAATGCTTTTTTTCCGCCGGTCAGATTCTTGAGACCAAAATTGGTAAGCGCATCTGTAACCACTGTAGCAGTGGCGACATCTCCGTCCTGATTGAGGTCATACATATTCTTGAGATTGTTTCTATATAATATCTCATATGCTATTACTTGCTTTTTGGTGTTGAATATAGGTTGTCTCGCTACGAAAATATCCATCAGATCATCCTTTTTTTATGACGTGTGATTTCTCATGTAATAAAACAGATACTGCTGTGCGTAACCTCCATAATGGTCAAAGTAGTCGTCTACAAAGGCCTCGTAAGCCTTTTGACGATCTTCCACCCCATAGAGTTCACGCAACATTTTTTTAACCCAGGTATCGATCGGAAAAGCATTTTTCTTTCTATATGAGAACAGCAATACACAATCTGCGACCTTGTCGCCTATGCCATATAGCTGTTTTAGCCACATTTTTGAATCCTCATACCCTAGCTCAAACGGTAAGTTCAGATCAAGATGGTTTTCATCAATCTGCCTCACTGCATTTGCAATATACCTCGCACGATATCCCATCCCTTTGACATTAAGATCGGTGACCGTACACGCCTTGAGCTGCTCAAGAGTTGGAAAAGCGAACATCTTCACGCCTTTATATGTCATGAGATAGTCGCCAAATTGTTCGGAGAGCGCCTCAACTGCCATTTTGATTTTTGGAATGTTGTTGTTAGAGGAAATGATGAAAGTAATCAGCATTTCAAATGGATCTTGATTTAAGAGACGAATGCCTTTACCAAATGCGGTCGCCTTATCAAGCCACGAGTCTTTCATTGAAAGGTATTCGATGATGCTCTTATAGTCGGAACCCTCATCAAAATATGCACCAATTTCATCATCACTCAGGGGCTCACCAAGTACCTTCACCTCATAACCATCTGGTCGAGGTTCAAGCATCAATACGGACCGTCTTACCACACCCACATATAAACCATCTATTGGTTTCCATCTGAAAGATTGGCCACATTCAAAAGTGTCTTTCGGATTGAAGTACTCACTCGAAATAATCATCATATACGTCCTCTCGTATCATTATACATTATTTCGGAGTAGCTTCAAACACTAAAAAAGCCCCCTCGCCGATGATTACATCGACGGGAGAGCTTTATCTCGTATGAATTAGACCAGGAGCTTAATGATAAAGAAGAATGCTATGATCCAAGTTAAAATATGAATATCCTTGAACTTACCTGTAATCGCTTTAAGCGCTACATAAGAGAGCATACCAAATACAATACCGTCTGAGATTGAGTATGTCAAAGGCATCATCAAAATAGTCAGGAATGCTGGAATAGCTTCTGTGAAATCATCGAAATCAATTTCTTTAACCGGGCTCATCATGAAGAGACCAACGAGGATCAATGCAGGTGCAGTAGCAGCTGACGGAATCATGATGAAAAGTGGAGAGAAAAGAAGTGCTACAGCAAAGAGTCCAGCAGTAACAACCGATGTAAGACCGGTTCTACCACCTTCAGCAACACCCGCAGCTGATTCAACATAAGTTGTAACAGTTGATGTACCGAAGATTGCGCCTACTGTTGTTCCAACAGCATCCGCAAAAAGTGCTTTTTTTGCATTAGGTACTTTTCCATCTTCAGTGAGCATTTTTGCTTTTGTGGATACACCAACGAGTGTACCGACAGTATCGAACATGTCAACGAACAAGAATACAAACAGTACAATCAACATATCCAATGAGAATATTTGACTCCATTCAAAATTAAAGAAATATGGAGCTGCAGGTGCAGACATCAAACTGGTTGGTAAAGAAGTGACGCCCATAGGAATTCCTATTAAAGTAGTAGCCAAGATAGCGATGAAAAGAGCTCCTTTGACATTGTGTGCAAGTAATGCTCCAGCGATCACAAGACCAATCAGTGCGAGTAAAGCTGGTCCTGAAGTGATTTCACCCAAAGTGACAGGTGTTGCGCCTTGAACGATGATGCCAGCATTTGCAAGTCCGATAAAGGCGATGAAAAGACCGATACCAACTGAGATGGCTTTTTTGATGTTTGAAGGAATAGAATTTATAATTGCCTCACGTACGTTAAAAAATGTTAATAATAAAAATACAAGTCCCTCTAAAAATACTGCTGTCAGTGCAAATTCAAATGATTTTCCCATACCGATGACTACAGTATAAGCAAAGAATGCGTTGAGTCCCATACCCGGTGCTAACGCAAACGGTAAATTAGCCACAAGGCCCATTACAAGCGTACCAATTACAGCAGAAAGAGCTGTAGCTGTAAACACCTTCATAAAATCCATACCTGCAGCTTCCAATGTGATTGGATTTACAATCAAAATGTACGCCATTGTCATAAACGTCGTAAAGCCCGCTATGATTTCCGTTCTCACATTGGTGCCATGATCTTTGAGTCTAAAAGTCTTCTCAAAGAATCCCATGTTCTTTTCCATAAATATAACCTCCAATATTAATTTCTCTTCTTTTAAATTCTAACAAAACAATTCAAAAAAGACAAATATTATTTTGTTTATTTTTGTTAACTTTCGTCTTTTTGAGCTTCACTTTGTATAAATACACAACCAGAGCTCGTTAGTTCGTGTTAATACTCTTATTTTTTTGTATATTTTTTACAACCATTTAGAATGATGCGTTTTATGGCAAATAAAAAAAGGGGCCGAAGCCCCCGTTTTAAAATACGGATTGGATCAAATGATAAACAATCGGCAACAAAACGCTCGGAAGCATATTGCCAACCTTGATTTTATGGGAAAGAATCATGGATATGCCCAGTCCAAGAATCAGGAGTCCACCGGTAGCAGACATTTGAAGGACCACGGTCTCTGTAAGCACACTGGAAAGTCCTCCAGCCATAAGAGCGATACTGCCTTGATACACGAATACGGTGAATGCTGAAAATACAACTCCGATACCGAGTGTCGAGGCCAGAACCACTGAAATGATGGCATCTATGACCGATTTTGCAAAAAGAATCTCATGATTGTTCTTGAGCCCACCCTCCAGCGCCCCCATGATTGCCATGGCACCTACGCAGAAAAGAAGACTTGCGGTGACGAAACCTTTACTGAAAGACGAACCTTCTTTGGCGAATCTAGCCTCAAGTTTGTCTCCGAACTTTTCCAGTCTCATCTCGATGTCGATCGCTTCTCCGATAATCGTTCCTACTACAATGAAAATTATGATCTCAATTATATATGGCATCCCTTCCATCGCACTTGCGAGTCCGAGAAGCGCCACACAAAGTCCAACACCCTGAATGATAGTCTGACTCATTTTCTCAGGCAGACCACCTTTCAGAACCACACCTAAAATGCCCCCAATCAAAATAGCGACGGCATTGACAATCGTCCCAAGCATATTCATTTCCCCTTTTTATCTCATCTTAGAATAGTCCGATGATTTCTCCACTTTCCAAGATATCTATTTTATTTGCAGCAGGTACTTTAGGAAGTCCCGGCATTCTCATGATATCGCCAGCCATAGGAATAAGGAATCCTGCACCAGCTGATACTTTGACATCATTGATGACAATTTTGAAACCTGTCGGTGCTCCCATCAAATTTGGATCATCAGAGAACGAGTATTGTGTTTTAGCCATACAAATCGCCAAATCACCAAGTCCGTCTGCTTCAAATTTTTTCATGTTTCTTATAGCTTTGCTTGAGAACTCCACAGAATCTGCACGATAAATCTCTTTTGCAATCTTCTCGATTTTCGCAGCAATCGGTTGATTGAGCTCATAAAGCGGTTTGAAGTTTGCTACGCCGCTTTCTGCAAGTTCAACTACTTTTTTAGCGAGTTCAACAGCGCCTTCTCCACCTTTTGCCCAAACCTGAGTGAGAACAACCGGTACACCGATTTCAGAACACATTTTATCGAGAAGCTCGAGTTCAGCTACTGTATCTGTTGGGAACTCATTGATGGCAACCACTGGTGGCACACCAAATTTCTTGACGTTTTCAACGTGTCTTTGGAGGTTCTCGAATCCAGCTTTGAGCGCTTCAAGGTTCTCGGTACCAAGTTCGTTTTTGTCGACTCCACCGTGCTTCTTAAGCGCTTTGATAGTAGCTACGATTACTGCCGCACTTGGCTCGAGACCTGCATAACGGCATTTGATATCAAAGAATTTCTCTGCACCGAGATCTGCTCCGAAACCTGCTTCAGTAACGACATATTCGCCAAGCTTAAGCGCTGTCTTTGTAGCGACTACAGAGTTACAACCATGTGCGATGTTTGCAAAAGGACCGCCATGAATAAATGCAGGTGTGTTCTCTAGAGTTTGAACGAGGTTAGGCATGATGGCATCTTTAAGAAGTAGTGCCATAGCTCCAACTGCCTCAAGATCTTTTGCGGTAACCGGTTTGTTGTCATATGTGTAACCTACGATCATTCTTGAAAGTCTCTCTTTGAGATCTTCAAGATCGTTTGCGAGGCATAGAATTGCCATTACTTCAGATGCTACCGCGATATCAAAACCGTCTTCTCTGACCACGCCATCGCCTTTGGCACCAAGACCAACTACGATGTTTCTAAGGGCACGGTCGTTCATATCGATCACTCTTCTCCAAGTGATACGGTTCGGATCAATACCGAGTATGTTGCCTTGATGGATATGATTGTCCATGAGCGCCGACAAAAGATTGTTGGCAGTTGTCACCGCGTGAATGTCTCCTGTAAAATGTAAGTTGATGTCTTCCATCGGTACAACTTGTGCGTGGCCTCCGCCTGCAGCTCCACCTTTGACACCGAAGCATGGTCCAAGCGATGGCTCTCTAAGTGCTGTGAAAGCGCGTTTTCCGATTTTATTGAGACCCATACTGAGACCGACGTTGACAGTAGTTTTACCTTCTCCGGCAGCAGTTGGATTGATGGCAGTCACCAAAATCAATTTACCGTTTGGCATATCTTTTCTGTCTTTGAGGATATCGAGGCTCACTTTGGCTTTGTAATTGCCGTAAAGTTCCAGCGACTCTTCAGGAATCCCCACTTTTCCAGCTATGTCTTTGATATGTTGCATGGTTGACTCTTGAGCAATTTGAACATCTGTCTTCATTTTATAAGCTCCTTTCATTTGTCGTTTCTTTAATCCAGGTTATTACCATAATAACCATTTAAAGCGCGGTTTTCAAGTTTTTCTAAAAGTTCTATAGTTTCGGGAGTATGCATCTGATTGGCATGTGCTTTTGCCATCTTGATCAGTTTCCAACCTTCCGCATCATTACCCGTTTCTATTTCGATGATACCCAAATATCCTTCCGCCTCACTCCTTCTCCAAAGAGAATCGAGCGCATCGTAATATTTGAGGGCTTCCTTAAAATAATGCTTGGCGTCATCCAATAGTCCAAGTCCATAGGCGATGCTCCCCGCATTGGTGTTGAACACCGAACTACCTCTTAAAATATTGTAGCGATTGCAAAGGCCGATGGCCTCTTTGACAATACCGAGCGCCAGTTCAAAAGAATATTCCTTCCTATAAGTCTCAGAAATATAATTATACGCCGCCGCGATGTTGAGAACGTATCGGTGTTCCTTGTCCATGAGCTTGAATTTTTCGATGGAACTGAAAAAATAGGTTCTGGCTTTTTCATATTCTCCAGACATCAGTTTTTCAATACCTCTAAAACGCTCCATCATAGCTTCGTGTTTGTCACTCTTTTTAAGCCCCGACATTTGCTCAAGAAGTGCAGCCATGTCGGTAACGTGTTCGGTTTGAATCGCATAATACATTTTTTGCACATAAGCTTTGAAAAGCAGTTCTTCATCGAAAGTTTGTCTGCAAAGGCGGATCAATTCCTCGAGGGCGACAAGCCCCGGGTCATAGTTGCCTTGCCGGATCAGATACCTGGATTTCATGTGCAGGAACTTCATCCTGAGGTCAGTCACATCTTCATACTCGGCGTGCCTGAACAGTTCTTCAAGCAGTTCAAAATAATGCTCCGGACTCTTCTCAAGACTGATTTCACCTACGGTGATCAGCTCCGGATAAAGTTCATGACTGAAATCAAAATAGGTCTTAAGATACGAAATGGTATAACGGAGTTGTTTCTTATAATTCCTCGCACATTCATAATGGTAGATCAATTTTTGATAAATCAAAACGTCTCTGGAGTCGTTTCTGAGCTGTTGTTCCAGTAGCTCGGCGATTCTGTTGTGCAAGATGCGCCGCGTGACTAAAGCCGTCTTCTCATAGACATGTTCCCTCAGTTTGTTGTGGGTAAAACTGATTTTAAGTCCTGAATCAGTCTCATTTTCCACTACAAAGTCTTTGCTCCGGAGTTCTTCTATGGTCTCCAGCAATTGCGCCTGAGACTTGGAGTAAAGATCCATCAGCATCTGAAAATCTATGGCATCAAAGAACATCGCAATAATGCCAAGCACCTTGAGCCCATCAGCTGACAGTTCTCCAAGACGTGCATCGAGTAAATTCTTAAGACGCATAAGTGCACCGGAATCGTTCCTGTGGAACAACCCCGTATACTCTTGTATGAAAAAGGCATTGCCTTCTGAGGACTCAAAGATCTTTTCTTTTTGTTCTGAGGAAATGGATCCTTTGGAAATATAATCGACAAACTCGTAGGTTTGTTCCTTAGAAAAGCGTTCCAGAGGTATCGTCAGCAATAGATTGTATTTCTCAAGTTGATGGACAAAGCGTTCTAGCACATCCGACGGGTTCTTTCTCCTCGTACCCATAAAAGCGACGCGATCCACATGAAGCATGACTGCAAGCAACAGATTTAGGCTCGACTCGTCCATCCACTGAAGATCGTCAAACACCAGAATCAGCGGTTCTCTCATGGAAAGGTCTCCAATCAATTTGCACACCACTTTTTCAAGATAGTCCGATCTGATCATTTCCACATTTTCGATATGTGGCGAGATTCCAAAAGGCATCACGCCAGGGAAAACTTTCGACATAAGTTCAAGGACCCCGGACGGCAAATCAAGTTTGTAAAACCTATACCGTTCCACCAGTCTACAGATAATGTCATTCCATGCTTTATACGCGAAAAGCTCCTCTGCCATATAACAGTTGGTCCTATAGATCGCCAACTTTGAATCCACTTTCATAAGCGCTTCATTTAATAGTTTTGTTTTACCTATTCCCGCTTCGCCTTCAATGATGATTGCCCGTTTACCAAACTCTCTTCCAAAGACTTTTATGGCTTTTGATATTGAAGCCAGTTCCCCGACTCTGCCATAAAGCCCATCGGCATCGGGTTCGTCATCGGTTCTGATTTGAATCAGTTTGTAATAAAGGTCTCGGGTCAACCGGTCGGGCGATATGCCCATCTCATCTTCCAAAAGCGCCTTTAGACTGCTGTATGTTTCAACAATTTGCTTGTAATTTTGCTTCAAATGATAGATTTCCATCAAATGTCTGACCACAGATTCGTCAAATGCGTCAATTTTTCTCATGATCAGTGCAATCTGAAGCGCATTTTCAGTGTCGCCAGTCTCAATCATGTTCTGGACCGTCTTCTCTCCGACAATGCGGTGTTTGTGATTCAGACTCTGTTCCACTTCAATGCGCCAATTTTCAAAGTATTCGGCGTCTTTAACAGCAAAATCCCTTAAAAAATGACCTTGATAACACTTCAGAAAATCAAGTTCTTCACACTCGGCATCCAGTATGAACTCAAGTTCCGGATTGGTGATGATAACACTTTTCCCGAGACTTACGAACAACTCAACTCCGAGATCTTTTTTAATGCGATAAAGACTATTCCTCAAATTTTTCTTTGCTGTTTGAGGTTCGACATCGCTCCAGATCAATCTGACGAGTTCTTCTCGGGTAACTCTTTTCTGATAGACGATATAATAAAGCATCGCTTCACTTCTTTTGAGTGAAACGGTTGCAATATCACCATCTATAATGATTTGAGGTTTTCCGAAAAATTTCATTTCAATCCGTGTCATGAGCGATACCTTCTTCAACATTTATTAAAAGCTGCTGACGGATCATCAGCAGCTTTGTTAATTATTTCCCAACCATTTTTGCAACTAGCGTCTTGACCATATTTTCATCAGCCAAATACGGAAGCGTGATGGAGTCGTTCGGTCTAAGGTCATTGTATGCCATTGTGGTTTCTATAGCGTGGTCGTTACGTGCCCATGCACGTCTTGCGACACCACCCATAACGTCCCAAGGCATAGAATTTCTAAGAATTTCATCCACTCTCTCACTGCCATCGAGCACCATACCAAAACCACCGTTGATGGATTTTCCGATACCGACACCACCACCGTTATGAAGGGCAATCATGCTCATACCTCTTGCGGCATTGCCGGCAAATATATGAGTGGCCATTTCAGCCATGATGTTCGAACCATCTTTGATGTTGGAAGTTTCTCTGAACGGAGAATCCGTTCCACCGGTATCATGATGATCTCTACCAAGCATGATCGGACCAACTTCGCCATTTCTGACCATTTCATTGAACTTCAGTGCAATTTTGAGACGGCCAAGTGCATCCTGATAAAGAATTCTCGCTTGGGTCCCAACGACCAGTTTGTTCTTCTTTGCATCTCTGATCCATACCCAGTTGTCTCTATCCTGGAAGCGTCTTTCCGGATCAATGCATTCCATGGCAGCCATATCCGTCTTATCCAGATCCGACTCTTTTCCCGTGAGGCATACCCATCTGAATGGACCATAACCGTAATCGAAAAGTACCGGTCCCATAATGTCTTCTACGTATGATGGCCAAATGAAACCATCGAGTTCGTTTTTACCATTTGAACAAATCTCACTCACTCCGGCATCAAAGATTGCCTTCATGAAACTGTTGCCGTAATCGAAGAAATAAACGCCTTTTGAAACAAGGGTCTTGATGGCTTCAAAATGTCTTTCGAGTGTCTCATTGACAAGCTGAATAAATTTCTTTCTATCTTTTGATAAAAGTTCTGTACGCTCTTCAAATGAGATTCCTGCTGGGCAATAGCCGCCATCGTATGCGTTGTGGCATGATGTTTGGTCTGATAAAAGATCGATGTGCACATCATTTTCCACTGCGTACTCTAGAAGGTCCACGATATTTCCATGGTAAGCTATGGCAATGGCACGCCCTTCAGCCT